>CAKXKM010000021.1:0-18507 GCA_934876235.1 Collinsella sp. AF02-46-1
GGCGAGATGGGTTAGGTTTGCTGCTCGGGCAGTCCTGCGCAAGACGAAGGCCACATTAAGTGGCCTTCTTTGCGTGCGGAACTCATATCGAGCAAAAGCCCAAGCGGCCCTCTCGGCTCAGCCAAGTTGACGTAGCTGAGATGCAGCGCGCGGTCTGCTCACCCCTCGAAGTTCTTAGCGGAAATAATTCGAGCTGCAGCTGCGATTTACTTGCGATGGCGGTTGAGCCGCAACCCAGTTTTTATTGGACCTCGAACCCTATACTCGATGTTCGCTTCGTTCATTGAGCTGCCTTTTGCATGAGGCCGGGACATATCGTCCCGCCCGCAGTTTCGCAGGCCGCAGGCCGAGAATGTTTGAGGACGGGATGATATGCTCCAGACCCCCAGGAAGGTTACTTATGAACTACGCGAACATTAAGTATTTCGACATTGCTGATGGAGAAGGCGTTCGTACTTCTCTGTTTGTGAGTGGGTGCCGTCGTGGGTGCAAGAATTGCTTTAACTCTGTCGCGTGGGACTTTGCTGCGGGCGAGCCCTTTGATCGCGCCGTCGAGGACAAGATTATCGAGAGCCTCGACCATCCCTTTATCGATGGTCTGACGATTTTGGGCGGCGAGCCTATGGAACCTGAGAATCAGGCGGGACTCGTTGAGTTTGTCGAGCGTGTTCGTGAGGCTTATCCCGTGGAGTCGGGGAAGACCATTTGGTGCTTTACCGGTGACGTGCTCGAGGAGCTTATGCCGGGTGGTCGTCACCATACTGAGGTGACGGACCGTATCCTTGCCTGCCTCGACATGTTGGTGGATGGCCCGTTTGTTCAGGATCTTTATGATATCTCATTGCGTTTTAGGGGCTCGAGTAACCAGCGCGTGATTGATATGAACGCTACGCGCGACCGCGCTGTGCGCGAGGGCGTTGCGCTTTGTGATGCGGTTGAACTTTGGCGTGATGATCCGATCTATTCGACCCATACTATGTAGCTTGTGGTCGATGCCGGAGGGCGTGGTACCATAGCGCGAACGTGAAATCGGAAAAGTGAGGCCCAGATGGTCGATCAGGAAAAAGTCGAGGCCGCCATTAAGCTGTTGCTTGAGGGCATAGGCGAGGACCCAACTCGTGAGGGCCTGCTGGAGACCCCGGCGCGCGTTGCCCGTATGTATGGTGAGATCGCCGGCGGCATGGACCAGAGTGCCGAGGAGCACCTGTCCAAAACCTTTGCCGTCGCTTCGAACGATTTGGTTATCGAGCGCGACATTACGTTCTACTCGCTGTGCGAACATCATCTGCTGCCGTTTTATGGCAAGGCCGCCATTGGTTATATCCCTAACGGTCGGGTGGCTGGGCTTTCCAAACTCGCCCGCACGGTTGAGGTTTATGCCCGCCGTCTTCAGCTGCAGGAGCAACTGTGTGCACAGGTTGCCGATGCCCTCATGGATTATCTCGCTCCCCAGGGAGCGATCGTGTTGATGGAGGCCGAGCATATGTGCATGACCATGCGCGGCGTGCAAAAGCCCGGCACCAAGACCGTGACGCTCGCTCGCCGCGGCGTCTTTGAGACCGATCCCGCGCTCGAGGAGCGTTTCTTTAGGATGCTGGGCCGCTAACCATGAGAGTCGTCAACGACTTTACATCGAAGACCGATGAGGGGACGTCGCGTCGCGGCTTTATGGCTTCGGGCCTGGCCCCCTTTGGTGCCATGCCTCGCATTGATTACATTTGTGCCAACGGGCTGTTCCGGCGGCACCTGGGCAACATTGCACAGTTGGAATCGGGGCGCATCTTCTGCCGCCACGGTATTGACCATCTGCTCGATGTCGCTCGCATTATGTGGATCAAGAATCTCGAGGAACAGCTCGAATTTGACCGCGAGGTCATCTACGCCACGGCACTTCTTCACGATATCGGCAAAGATGAACAGTATGAATCGGGTATATCCCATGATGTTGCAAGCGAACGCGTCGCTGATGCGATTCTCGGCGGCATGCCCGATGACGTGGCGTTTGAGCCGGCCGATGCCGCAGCCATTAAGACGGCCATTCTGGGCCATCGAAAGCTGCGCGTGAACAGCCAACCGCTTGAGCGTCTGCTCTATGCAGCCGACAAAGCGTCGCGTGCCTGCTTTGCATGTCCCGCGCGCAACGCTTGCAACTGGAGCGATGATAAAAAGAACCTGTCGATTCGCGTGTAGTTAGTTTGCGCGGTCGGGGTTCTAAATGAAGGAGACGATCGCGTTGAGTAACAAGAAACTGCCCGAGAATGCAACCAAGACTGAAGGTGCTGAGCTCGCCCGCCGTGGAAGGGGCGAAATATCCACCGCAACGGCGGTGCCTCACGTGAGCTATGACGATCTGCGCCATGCCGATCGCATTGTCATTGACGGCCTTGAGGTTTTTGCCAACCATGGCGTGTATCCCGAGGAGAATGCGCTGGGTCAGAAGTTCATCGTTTCTCTGGTGCTCTATGCCGACCTGCGCGCGGCGGGGGAGCACGATAACCTGGATGCCTCGATTGACTACGGCTCGGTGTGCCACGATGTCGATGGCTATCTGCGCGAGCATACGTTTAAGCTCATCGAGGCGGCAGCCGAGGGGACAGCCCAGATGCTGCTGCGCCGTTATCCCTCGCTGCTTGGTGTGCGCATAAAGCTCGATAAGCCGTGGGCTCCTGTTGGCCTGCCCCTGGCAAGCTGCGGCGTCGAGATCGAGCGCGTGCGCTAACCGGTTCTAATACGACTCTATGGGTGGCTGCTTGAGCCGCTGCGACAGAGCTTTATTGTTGGGACAGTACGTGTCGAGCAGGGCGTGGAATCGCTGATTGTGGCTTGGCTCGAGCAAGTGGACGAGCTCGTGGGCGACAACCATGTCGAGGCATTCGATGGGATAGGCGGCAAGTTCGCGTGCGATGCGAATGGCGCCGGTCTTGGGCGTGCATGATCCCCAGCGCGTTTTCATGCTGCGCACGGAGACGCGGGCCACGGTGACGCCCATTGCGATTTCGTACGCGTGCACCATATCGTACAGCGCCGTGGTGACCTCGGTTGCACAGAGCTGGTCGATATGGGCTTGGAGCTCATCGGACGTTAGGCCGTCGAGGATTGCGCGCCGCTTGGCCTGTGGGCCTTCGTCCGATTCGTCGGTACCCATAAAACTTGCGAAGGTGGCCTGTTTGGGTCGCGGTGCGGGTGATGCAAAGTTGTGATCGAGTGCATCCTGTACCGTGATGGGCTTGCCCCAAAGTGCAATGATGGACGAGGGGCTGAGCGGCTCTCGTGCCGTCGCCTGACGCTGCTCGCGCTGGGCAAGTCGGCTGGTAATCCAGGCGCTGTTGCGCTTCACAAACGCTTCGATACGCTCGCGGGTGGCGCCGAGCGGTGCGCTGGCGTGGACCTCACCGCTCGAAGTGACGCGTAGGTTGAAGTTCTTGACGCACTTTTTGGTAACGACGACGGGGATGGGCGTCCCATCCGGTCGGGATGCGGAAATCGTAAACTGCTGCGTCAAAAGCGGTCCTTTGGATTGGGGACGGGCCGGCATGTCGACCGTTCGGCATGCCGGCCCGCTCAAGGGATGTGAAATTAATAACGCTCAAAGAAGGCAAGCGCGTTGTCGCTGCAGAGCTTTTGCATCACGGTCTTGCCAAAGTGCTTGGAGAGCATGTTCTGGAACTCGGGCATCTTGCTGGCATCGGAGAGGAAGGCGGGCACAGTGGCGCCGTCCCAGTCGCCACCGAGTGCGATGACGTCCTCGCCGCCCAGGTCGAGCCAGTGCTCGATATGTGCCGCTAGCTGGTCGAAGGTGACGTCTGCGGCGGTCTTTTTGGTTGCGTCGTTGGAAAGGAACTCGCTGCAGTAGTTGAGGCCGACGATACCGCCCATGTCGCGAATGGTGCGGAACTGGTCGTCGGTGAGGTTGCGCTTGACTCTGCAGACGGTACGGGAGTTGGAGTGGCTGGCGACGAAGGGGCGCGTGGCGTGGGCGACAACCTCGTCAAAGCACTCATCGTTGAGGTGGGAGACGTCGAGCACCATGCCGGCGTGCTCCATCTGCGTAAGGGCCTCGATGCCGGCGGCGGTGAGGCCGGCGTGGGTGTCGTGGCCGCTCGCGAGCGGCCCCTGCGCGTTCCAGCTGAGTGATGACATGAGTACGCCCAGGCTCTTGAGTACCTCGATCAGCGCGGGGTCCTCGGCAAAGAACGTGGCGTTTTCGATGGTGTGGATGCAGGCGACCTTGCCGTCTTTGAGCGCAGGGCGAATGTCTGCCGCGCTGCGTACGTTGACCATGCGGTCGTGGTTAAGCATGGCCTGGCCGCTCATGTGCGCCATGATCTGCGCCTGGAAGCGCGCGGCGTGGGCGGTGGGAATCTCGTCGGGGACAAACGTGGCGAAGCACTGTGCCCACGGCGTGTTGCCGATCTTTGCGAGCGAGATGGCGCAGGCGTTGCCCTCGATGAGGTCGAAATCTTGCGGATGCGTTTCGTCGCCGGGGAAATAACCGTCGGTGCCGGCGGTAAAGCGCAGGTCGAGATCGAGCGTGGCCCAGCCGATGCGGTCGGCGGTGTCGCAGTGTAGGTCAAATACGGGATATGCCATGGTTCCTCCGGTTGCAGCGTTTCTTTGCAAACTGTCTTTGAATTGTATGACTAGGGTATAGTTAGCGCCATATGTTCATGGCGGCCCGCGTTGTGCGCCGCCCTTATCACGGAGGTTTCCATGTCCAACCAGGGCAAGAAGGTCAAGACTCATTATCGCGGCACGCTCGACGACGGCACGCAATTCGATAGCTCCTACGATCGCGGCGAGCCGCTGGAGTTCACCTGCGGCGCCGGTCAGATGATCAAGGGCTTCGATGCCGCTGTTGTCGACATGCAGGTGGGCGAGAAGAAGACCGTGCACATCCCGGCCGCCGATGCCTACGGCGAGCACAACCCCGAGATGGTCCTGACCTTCCCGGCCGAACAGGTTCCCAACATCGAGCAGATCGAGAAGGGCATGAAGCTCTTCCTGTCCACGCCGAGCGGTATGCCCGTCCCCGCCGTGGTCATCGACGTAACGCCCGAGGCCGTGACGCTCGACGCCAACCACGAGCTGGCCGGCAAGGACCTCAACTTTGATATCGAGCTCGTCGAGGTCGAGGGCTAGAGTATGCCTGAACGCTTGGTTTCGACGACATGCTTGGGAAATCTCAACGATCCGTCCTATGAACTCCTACTTCGCCGGGAGCTGGGCGGTGTCTTTGAAGTTGACGAGCTCCTGCTCGATTGGGACCAGGCTGATGCGCGCACGTTTGTGGGCGTGACGGAGCTGGGACGCACGATCGATGTTCGGCTGGATACTGCCGACGGCGGTCGTCTTGCCGATGGCGACGTGCTCGCCATTGACCGTTCGGGCATGGTGCCCGTGGCGGTTGTCGTGCGCCTGCGCAGCGCCGAGGTCTATTTGGTCGAAGTCGACCGCATGGATCCGATTGCACTCGCGCATGCGTGCTGGGAGATCGGCAACATGCATGCGCCGCTCTTCCGGGGCGACTCGGACGAGCATACCGTGCGCATGTATACGCCGGTGCAGCCTGTTTTGGGCCGCATGCTTCGGGGTGTCGAGGGTGTTCGGCTTTCGGTGGTTACCCGTGAACTCGATGCGGACCGGCGCTTTGCGTCGAGTGCGGCGGAGGTCTTCGTGAGCATAGCTCCCGACTTTGCCATCGTAAAAAAGACGCGCGGCTAAGTGCGCGTATGCGCAAGACGGGCTTTGAGGGGCGACCAATCAAAGTCCGTCTTGCTGTTGATAAGAGGCTTTGGGGGAAAGCATATGGGTCTTGAGGGAATCAAGCTGATTGCATGCGATTTGGACGGCACGTTGCTGCATCCGGGGGAGCGCGAGCCGCGTTCCGAGGCCTTTGAGCTTATCGATGAGCTACATCGTCGCGGTATCGTGTTTATGCCGGCGAGCGGCCGTCAATATGCGAGCTTGCGCTACCTGTTTGCCCCGGTGGCCGATGAACTCGCCTATGTATGCGAAAACGGAGCCCTGGTGATGAGCGAGGGGCGTGCCGTGGTCAAGCGTTCCATGGAGCGTAGCCTTGCTATGGATATCGCGAATGCCGTGGTTGCGTATCCCCATGCCGACGTGACCCTTTCGTGTGAGGGGCGCCTCTACACCATGAGTGGCAACGACGCGTTTGTTGACCACCTGCGCTATGAGGTCCACTGCGATGTGGCGGTAGTCGACCGTCCCGAAGACATCGACGAGGACGTCATTAAGATTGCCTTCCAGACGCCCGAGGCAGAGCAGCCGGCGGCGCTGGAGTATTTCGAGCGCCACTTTAGCGACTGTGTCGACGTGATGACGTCGGTAACCGAGTGGACGGACTTTTTCGGCTTTGAGTCGGGTTATGGGGTCCGCGCTGGCCTTTTCGGGTCGTGCCGTGGTATTTGCGCCCGTTGAGATGATGGCGTTTGGCGATAACGAAAACGACCGCGACATGCTCAACGTCGTGGGCCATCCCTATCTAATGGAGAGCTGCAATCCCTCTATGCGTGGCATCAACGACCGCGTCCGCTACGTGCGCACGGTCGAAGAAGAACTGCGTCGCCTGCTCGCCGAGTAGATATTTGGGACATGCCTAGAAATGTACTGTTTGCTGTAGCGGATGGGCAAGTAGATTTGCAGGCATGTCCCAAAGGCTACTGGCAGTCGGGGCAGAGTCCCTCAAAGATGGTGTAGTGCGAGCTGACGCTCCATCCGATTTGCTCGGACGCCTTGGCGTCGAGCTGGGCATCGAAGGGGAGCGGTACATCGATGACGCGGCTGCACGAGGTGCAGATGATATGCGCATGCGGCTCGATCGTGCGATCGAAGCGGCTGCCGCCCGGCGTCTTGATGGAGAGGATCTCGCCAGCGTCGGCCAAGAGATTGAGATTGCGGTAGACCGTACCACGGCTGATTTTGTCATCCTGCGCGCGCACGACGTTGTAGATTTCGTCGGCGGTGGGATGGTTATAGCTTTGGCGCACGGCGTCGAGAACCAGCTTTCGCTGCCTGGTATTCCTTCTTTGCACCGCCATGCGCCTCGCCTCTTTTCTATCAACGGTCGTAGGTAAATGATACCGTATTTAGCACACAATACTAATAACGAGGAATGAAACCGTCTTCATTGGCAAGTGGGGCTCGGGTCTGGGCGTCTACGAGGCGAAAACGCGTTCCCATGCGCTCGTAGGAGGCATGAAGCGCCTCGAGATGAGATAGGATGTTTGCCGGAGCCCCCTGTATCTCCATCTCGACTGAGCCGTCTTCCATGTTACGCACCCAGCCGGTGAGTGCGCGTGCCTGCGCGAGGTTGGTGTTGGTAAAGCGAAAACCGACGCCCTGGACTTGCCCTTCCCAGCGCAGGAAATAGCGCAGGGGAGCGTCTTGAGTGGCCTCGTCGCTTGCGAGCACAGTAAGCCTGCGGCGCAGCTCGAGCTCGACGTTTGATGGTTTTTGAGGCTCTCGACTGCCGCCGGTGACGCTGGAGAAGAACGTATCGAAGAGGCCCATCGCTATGCCTGCTTGCCTGCGTCGGCCGGGAAGGTTATGCCGGCCTGCTGGCGCACGGCATCCATGATACGCAGCGAGACGAGCGTGACATCGCGGTAGTGGCCAAGCTCGTGGCGTCCCGCCGGGGTCTCCCAAATCTCTTCCTTAACGTTATCGATGCCGTTGATGGCGGTGATAAAGTCCGCGAGCTCGTATTCCATGGTGTTGCTTGACTTGGGAAGGTCGAGCGCGCGTCCGTTGCCGCCTTGCTCGCGCGGCGCCTCGGTCGCCGATCCGCGTACGACATCGCCGCGATAGTCGATACGGACGTTGCGGGGCGTGGACAGATGGTCAATCTGGATAGTGCCACGCTCGCCTTCGATCTGCGAGGGCAGCAGGTCATTCGTAATTTTGGAGTGCGCGAGCTCGACGGAGATACGGCCACCGCCGTAGCTGGCAAGGATGGAACCGCAGCCATCGATGGGGCCGTGCGTGAGCTGTCGCGTGGCAGGGTCGAGCAGCGTGGTCATGCTGGTGAGGCCGGAGGGCATGCCGAAGATCTCGACCATGGGCTCGACGGTATAGATGCCGATGTCCATGAGGGAACCCGATGCCATATTGCAATCGAAGATATTGGTGGCGCGTCCTGCGAGGATTTCGTTATAGCGCGAGGAGTACTTACCAAAGCGCAGCGAGGCGCGGCGAATGGGCGCGATTTCGCCCAGAGCGTCCTCGATGGCGTGGAAAGCGGGGTCGTGGAGCGGGCGCATGGCCTCGAGGGCTACGACGCCAGCTGCCTCGGCGGCGCGGAATACCTCGAGCGCCTGCGCCTCGGTGGCGCAGAAGGGCTTTTCGACGATAACGTGCTTGCCGCCGGCGATGCAGGCGAGCGCCTGCTCGTGGTGGAGCGCGTTGGGGCTGCCGATGTAGACGGCATCGACGTCGGCGGCGGACGCGAGCTCGTCGAGTGCGGTGAAGTTGCGCTCGCCGCCGTGCTCGGCGGTAAAGGCGGCGCCGCGATCTGCATCGCGCGAGAGCGTGCCCACAAACGCGGCTTGGTCGTTGGCGTTGACGACTTGGATAAAGTCGTCAGTAATCATGGATGTGCCGATGGTTGCGATGCGCAGCATGTGTCCCCCTTGCGTTGTTTGGCCTACAGGACGAGTGTAGCGCGGGAGGACACAAAAGCGTGCGAAAACGCCGTTACAGGTCGCTCTCGCTAAAGCCGGTGTCGATATTGAGGTTGGCTCCGTCGGCCGCGGTGGTGGCAAGCTCGTCGCAGCGCTCATTGAGCTCGTGGCCGGCATGCCCCTTAACCCAGATGAACTCCACCTTATGCTTGCTCTTTGCGGCAAGCAGGCGCTCCCACAGGTCGCGGTTCTTGACGGGCTGCTTGTTGGAGGTTTTCCACCCGCGCTTTTTCCAGCCGTCGATCCAGTGCTTGTTAAAGGCGTTGACGACGTACTGCGAATCGGAATGGACTTCGACCTCGCAGGGGCGGTTGAGTGCCTCGAGCGCCACGATAACGGCCATGAGCTCCATGCGGTTGTTGGTGGTCTTGGCGTAGCCGCGCGAAAGCTCGGAGGTAAAGGTCTTGCCGGCGGGGTTGGTGTATTTGAGCACGGCGCCGTAGCCGCCGCGTCCCGGATTTGATCGGGCCGAGCCGTCGGTATAGATGATGACCTTCACGGGCTTCCTTTCGTTGAGTGCGTTTCATGTGAGTGACCATTGTAGCGCCATGCCCGCCGGGGACTAGCTATCTACGATTTCTACCCCGTCTTCCGACAGTTAGTTGGCATGGATGATGCGGTCGAGTTCGTTGAGGTATTGCTGCAAGAGGGGAGAGGGCTTGCGCTCGTCGTGCATGATATAGCCTACGTGCATCGTTGGGGCGTCTGCTAACGGGATCGATGCCATGCCCCATTGCATTTCATTGGAGAGGACACCGGTCGACAGGGTGTAACCGTTCGACGTGATAAGCAAGTTAGTGAGCGTTCCGCGGTCCGAGATTCGTATGTTGCGGTCGCAGGGGATATAGCTAAAAGGTTCCTCGGCGTAATAGAAGGAGTTTGAGGTTCCCTGCTCAAAGCTGTAGCGCGTATAGGGCGTGAGGTCGGCAAGGGACAGCTGGGGGCGGCGTGCGAGCGGGTGGCGCTCGCTAACGAAGACGTGGACCGTCGCGTCGAAGAGGGGATGGAAGCTTGCGCGGGCATCGGCGAAGGCCTTCTGCAAGACACGGGTATTAAAGTCGTCCAGATAGAGGATGCCGATATCGCTGCGAAATGCGCGGACGTCATCGATGATCTGCGCCGTGGTGGTCTCGCGCATGATGAACTCGAACTTGCTGTCGCGGCAGCGCTCGACCACGTTGACAAAGGCCTCGACCGAAAAGGCGTAGTGCTGGGCGGAAATGGCGAGGCGGGCTTGCGGGGTGCCGCCGTCCTCGTAACGTGCTTCGAGCATGTCGGCCTGCTCTACGACCTGGCGCGCATACCCCAAAAGCTCGGTACCGTCGTTGGTGAGCGTGACGCCGCGGCTGGAGCGCGTAAAGATTTCCAGATGGAGCTCCTGCTCGAGGCTTTTGACGGCGTTTGAGATGTTGGACTGAGCGGTATAGAGGCGTTGAGCTGCGGCGTTGATTGAGCCGGACTCTGCCACGGCAATCAGAAAACGAAGCTGCTGGAGGGTCATCGACGCCCGTCCTTTCGATAGCTATCTAAAAAACCGATAACAGATTAGCGCTTTTAAGTGATTGACCGAGCGAAATAATGCTCGTACTATTCAAAACACACAAAGGCGGTAGGTAATTAAGCCGGCCGCGGAACCGGGATGCGAAAGGAGGCCCGCATATGAATTGCTTACCAAGACGAATGCCGGGCTCCTGTTTGCGCCCGTCGGCGCGATCAGGAGACAGCGACTTATTTCTCTCTTTTTATTTACTTTCGTTCGATCAAGGAGATCATCATGAGCCAGTTTATCAACAACCCCGAGCACACCTTTGGTTTCGACACCCTGCAACTGCATGTTGGCCAGGAGAGCGCCGATCCCGCATCCGATTCCCGCGCCGTGCCTATCTACCAGACCACGAGCTATGTGTTCCGCAACTCCCAGCACGCCGCCGACCGCTTTGGTCTTGCCGACGCCGGTAACATCTACGGTCGTCTGACCAACTCCACCCAGGGCGTCTTTGAGGACCGCATCGCTGCGCTCGAGGGCGGCGTTGCTGGCCTCGCCGTCGCCTCTGGTGCCGCCGCCATCACCTATACCCTGCAGGCCCTCGCCCAGGCCGGTGACCACGTGGTCGCCCAGAAGACCATCTACGGCGGTTCCTACAACCTGCTGGAGCACACGCTCTCCCAGTTTGGTGTCGAGACCACCTTCGTCGATGCCCACAACCTGGACGAGGTTGAGGGCGCCATCAAGGACAATACCACGGTCATTTACCTCGAGACGCTCGGTAACCCCAACTCCGACATCCCCAACATCGACGCTATCTCCGAGGTCGCCAAGAAGCATGGCCTTCCGGTTGTTGTCGATAACACCTTCGGCACCCCGTATCTGTTCCGTCCGCTGGAGCATGGCGCCAACATCGTCGTTCACTCCGCAACTAAGTTCATCGGCGGCCACGGCACCTCGCTGGGCGGCGTGATTGTCGATGGCGGCAACTTTGACTGGAAGGCGAGCGGCAAGTATGCGCAGATCGCCGAGCCCAATCCCTCCTACCATGGCGTCTCGTTTGCCGAGGCTGCCGGCCCTGCCGCCTTCGCGACCTATGTCCGCGCCATCCTGCTGCGTGACGAGGGCGCTTGCATTAGCCCGTTTAACGCCTGGATCCTGCTCCAGGGCACCGAGACCCTGTCGCTGCGCGTCGACCGTCATGTTGAGAACACCAAGAAGGTCGTTGAGTTCCTGGCTTGTGACAGCCACGTCGCCAAGGTGAACCACCCGAGCCTGCCTGAGCACCCCGACCATGAGCTCTACAAGCAGTATTTCCCCAACGGTGGTGCCTCGATCTTCACCTTCGAGATTAAGGGTGGCCAGGAGGCTGCATGGAAGTTCATCGACCACTTGCAGGTGTTCTCGCTGCTCGCCAACGTGGCCGACGTCAAGTCGCTCGTCGTGCACCCGGCTACCACCACGCACTCCCAGCTCTCTGCCGAGGAGCTCGCCGAGCAGAACATCACGCCCTCCACGATCCGTCTTTCCATCGGTACCGAGAACGCCGAGGATATCATTTGGGATCTGAAGCAGGCCTTTGCCGCGCTGGACGAGTAAGGCGACTTGTGCAAGGACCTCTTGCGACTCGATAGGTATAACTGCATAAAATGCCTGCTCAAGGCGCCTGTGCGAACAATGGTTGCACAGGCGTCTTTTTTGCATAGAGAGGGTGCAAAAACAGGGTTTTTGACACGCTTTATGCATTCGAGTTGTGGAAAACTCCTGTTGAGAGGATGTGAGTTTTACGCAAATGACGTGCACCTTTTGAGAAAAACCGCAGGTCGCGATTTGCTCGGGGTACTATGCAGCGCGATCGAATCACACGCAGCTCAAACGCAGCAAAAACGCACTACGGAGGTTTCCAGCTACATGAGGATCGATTCACGAAAACCGAAAGCCGCCGCCCTTTCCGCCGCTCTGACCGTGGCACTTTTGGCGGGCGCCGGCGCAACCGATGCCCACGCGGCAACACTGTCCGACACGGTCGGATCCACGCCGTCCGAGGCGACGCTGATGCAGCCCGTCGACTATCGCGGCGACGGCTTTGGCTCCATGCAGGAGTGGAACGCCTCCATGGGGGCCAAGCGCGACTCTTTGGAAGTTCGCGCTCAAATTATCATGAACATGTACGGTGACTATGCCACCGATGACGAGCGCGCTGTACTGCAAGGTTGTATCGATGGTGCGGGCAGTCTTTTGACGATGGAGGAGGTCGACGCGAAGTCGGCCGAGCTCGACGAGCTTCGCTCCGCGCTTGAGGATGCCAAGCGCGAGGCGCTCGAGGCTGCCGCAGCCGAAGCCGAGGCCGCTGAGGCCGTTCAGACTTCGTATTACAACGCCGGCTCCGGCTCGTCTTACGCGCCTGCTGCGTATTACGCGAACGGCTCGGGCCTGACGCGTTCGAGTGGCGTTAATAACTATAACGGTCGCCGCGAGACTTATTACAGCAGCAACGTGTTGTATCACCACCGCACGGGCGAATGGACGCAGGACGCCGAAGGCTTTTGGCGAGATTCCGATGGCTACTACGTCGTTGCCGCGGGCGATAAGGCCCAAGGCTCCACGTTTACCGGATCCAAGGGCGAGTGCAAGGTCTATGACTCCGGCTGCGCTGCCGGAACCACCGACTACTACACTGGCTGGTAATTTTTCTGCATCACGGATATTTGGCGGACGGGCGTCTTTACCGAGCTTTAGGGCAACGTAAGGACGCCCGTTCTATGTATACGTTTGAGCTAACAGAGCCCTTACCGTGACGGTACGTCGCGCATATGGGCGCGGGGCACACTGGTTCATGAGAATTAAGGTCTTTCTCTTGGAGGAAGTGGTCTTGTGAACGCTCGAGATATTGCCGTTGCCGCCGTCGCATTGGTGCTTGGTTGCCTTGGTCCTACGGCCGCGCTCATTGCGGGCATGCAGGGGTCATGCGGGGCTGCTCCAATCGTGGTTGGCGCGCTGATCGCGGCCGCGCTGCTGGGAAGTGCGGGTGTAGTCCTTTGTCGCGACGATGAGGGCCAGGCGTCGGAGTCGCAGCTCTAACCGTCGGGACATCGACTGCTGGTTATACCATAACGTATTCGACGGCGTCATTGCCGAGGGCCTTGGCAATCATGCTGCCGTAGAGCAGGCCGACGCCGCCCTTGCCGATAAGGGCGATCTTGTTGATCTGCATGTGAATCATCTCCCCATATAAAAGGCGCCCGCGTAAGGGGCGCCTGATGGATTGTATGCTGCCAGGGTGATTGGTGGGTGCGCGGGGCGGCTGTTATGAAAAAGAAACGTTTGCTTGGACGCTACGCTGCAGGGCAGACCGCAAAGACGCGCGTGGGATATCCAACGCCATCGCGCACCTTGGGGAAGGTGCAGAAGATGACAGCGCCCGTGGCGGGAAGCTCCTTTCATCGGGCTTTTTGCTGATGTTAAAGCGGTGCCGTGACAGCTCGATTTCTGCTGCGTTACGATACGTTCTCGATTGCGATTCCACAATGTTTCGGCCGTGGGACCATTGTGTTTCGCCTTGCCGGGGCGCTGATGGCGAAGGGAGGGGCCGTGCAATACCGCGTTGACCCCAAAAGTGGTAACCGAATATCCGTTCTGGGTCTGGGCTGCATGAGATTTCCCGGTGCGCCGGGACACCCCGATGCGAAGACAGCCGATGCCATCATTTCCCGTGCGGTGGAGCAGGGGATTAATTATCTGGATACTGCGTATCTCTATCCCGGTAACGAGGCGTGCGTGGGCGCCTCACTTGAGCGCTTGGGACTGCGCGATCGGGTGTTGCTGGCGACTAAGTTGCCGCACGCTTCGTGCAAGTGCGCGGAGGATTTCGACCGGTTTTTCGGCGAACAGCTGCGTCGGCTACGGACCGACCATATCGACTATTACCTTATGCACAACATCACCTCGCCCGCCCAGTGGGAACGTGTGGTGGCGTTGGGCATCGAGGACTGGATCGCGCGTCAAAAGGCTGCGGGGAGCATTCGCCAGATTGGTTTTTCGTATCACGGCAGCGCGGTGGATTTCCTGACGATGCTTGACGCATATGACTGGGATTTTTGCCAGATCCAGTACAACTATGCCGGCGAGCGTTACCAAGCGGGAACGGCAGGGCTCATGGCGGCTGCGGAGCGCGGGCTCGCGGTGTTTGTGATGGAGCCGCTGCTGGGCGGTCGTCTAGCGGGCAAACTGCCGCCGCGGGCACGCGCTGTGCTCGACGGCGCCCGTGACCCGCATTTGCATACTCCTGCCGCCTGGGGGCTTTCGTGGGTGTGGAACCATCCTCAGGTGACGATGCTGCTTTCGGGTATGACCGATACCGCGCAAGTGGATGAGAACGCGGCGTTGGCCGATCGGGCCCTGCCGGATTCGATGACAGCTACTCAGCTCGATGCCATCGCACGCGTGCTGACGGAGTTTGAAAAATCGAACCGCGTGCCCTGCACGGGATGTGGCTATTGCATGCCGTGTCCTAAAGGCATCAATATCCCTGGATGTTTTGCCGCCTACAACGCGAGCTATGCGCACAGTTGGTTTACGGGTCTATCGCAGTACTTTACGGCGAGTGCGGTGCGCACAAGCGAGCCCAAGTTGGTGAGCAATTGCGTCAAATGCGGCAAATGCGCGCGGCACTGCCCGCAGCACATCGATATCCCCGGGCGCTTGGACGACGTACGCCGCCGTTTCCAACCTGGCCCCGTGACGGCGGTGCTTAAGGCCTTCGGCAAAACGTGCTCCTCATGACCCTTTTACAACTTGCGGTGGAATAGTTCCTGCTTGCGGCAGAATAAGGCATCGACAGGAACTATTTCACCGCAACTGATGAGGGGGAGCTGGAGATGCTGACGATTGGATGTCATCTTTCGACGACGAAGGGCTATCGGGCGATGGGGGAGACGGCGCTATCCATTGGCGCCAATACCTTTGCATTTTTTACGCGCAACCCGCGCGGCGGCAAGGCGAAAGACCTTGACATGGATGACGTGGCGGCCCTGCGCGAGCTTATGGCGCAAAATGATTTTGGCCCACTCGTGGCTCATGCCCCGTATACCTATAATCCCTGCTCGGCCAAAGAGCGGGCGCGCGAGTTTGCCCTGGAGGCCATGGCAGAGGACCTGCGGCGTATGGAAGCGCTACCCGGCAACTACTACAACTTCCATCCCGGTGCGCATGTGGGGCAGGGCTCCGACGCCGGCATTCAGATGATCGTCGACACCCTGTGCCAGGTGATGTTTGAGGGCCAGCAGACGACGGTGCTGCTCGAGACCATGGCCGGCAAGGGCACCGAGGTGGGCCGTAGCTTTGAGGAGCTAGCGCTCATCATCGAGGGCGTTGCCGACAAGCGCCCCGAGCTGTCGACCAAGCTGGGCGTTTGCCTGGACACCTGCCATGTAAATGACGCCGGCTATGATATCGTCCACGATCTTGACGGTGTGCTTGACGAGTTTGATCGTGTGGTAGGAATCGAGCGCTTGCGCGCCGTGCACATCAATGACTCCAAGAATCCCTGCGGCGCTCATAAGGACCGCCACGAATGCATCGGTAAGGGCTACCTGGGTAGCGAAGAGTTTGGCGGTGGTATGCAGGTTATGCAGAATATTGTATCGAATGGCCGCTTGCGTGTCTTGCCATTCATTTTGGAGACACCGAACGAACTTGCAGGTTATGCGGCTGAAATCAAACTGCTAAGGTCATTGCAGCAGTAATGACTGTCATAAAGTGGAGTGCTCCATTCACGTTATGGGTTTGTTTCAATCAGTTTTCTAATTGCAGATTCTCCCAGGCGGGTGCATAATAGCCAACAGTTTTTGCAGACCTCTGAATCAAATGGGGTCACTGGAAGGAGACTGATTATGAAGCTCAAGAAGCTTGGCGCATTTGCAGCCACGGGCGCCATGGCGCTCGCTCTTGCACTGACGGGCTGCGGCTCGCCCAACGCCACCTCTGGTTCTGATGCCAGTTCCAGCAGCTCTGACGACGCTAAGGTCGAGAAGGTCGACGGCTCCAAGGAGTACGCGCTCGTCAAGGACGGCACGCTCACCGTCGGCACCTCTGCCGAGTACGCGCCGTTTGAGTACAAGGATGACAACGGCGACTACCAGGGCTTTGACCTTGAACTCATTAAGGTTATCGGCGATAAGCTGGGTCTGGATGTCGAGTACGTCAACAACGACTTCGACACGCTGGTTCCGGGCGTCGCTTCGGGCGCCAAGTACGACGTCGCTATCGCGGCTATCACTGACACGCCCGAGCGTGAGAAGGAAGTCACTTTCTCCGACTCTTACTACATGGACGACCAGGCTATCGTGACCAAGGTCGATAACACCGACATCACGGCCGACAACTTCAGCGAGAAGCTCAACAACGCCGACGCTACCATCATCGTCCAGTCTGGCTCGACCGCCGAGGCCTTTGCCCAGGAGAACTTCCCCAAGGCCAAGATCGTCCCCTACAAGGACGCCACCGAGTGCTTCAGCGCCCTGCAGTCCGATAAAGGCGACGCCGTAGTCACCAACCGCTCCGTTGCCAGCCAGCTGACCACCGAGCAGTTCAACACCTGCCAGACCATCAAGCAGATCAGCACCGGCGAGGAGTACGCCATCGCCATCAACCAGGGCAACACCAAGCTCAAGGACGACATCAACCAGGCCATCAAGGACCTGACCGATGACGGTACCGTCGACGCCCTCATGGCTAAGTACAGCATCAAGTAAATTAATGCTTGATTGCGTGCGGGCCCTTTCCGTTTTGCGGAGAGGGCCTTTGCGCTTCTCTCGACGGACCGCGTTTCCGTCTTGTTTTGCCGGCAACTTCTACGATAGGAGCCATCTTGTCTCGACTGAACAAAGGGGCCGCGGAGCAGCACTTTCCACTGCCCGCCTTGCTCCAAAAGCTAGCCTGCGTCATGGCCGTGGCGCTCGCGCTGGTGTGCGCGGGGGCATATGCGCCCACGACCGCTCAGGCGCTTGAGACCGCAAAGATTACCGCCCGACCCAACACCGGTTCGGGCAGCGCTGTGGTCGGCGGCACCGAGACGCGCATTACCTGGGAAGTTCAGGCCGATGCCGACGAGGAGCTGAGCGGTCTTTCGCTGACGTTTGTCGACGGCACGACGTTTGGTACCGATGACACGCGATTGACGATGCTCTCGGGCGAGGACCTCATGGACCGTACGCCCATGAAGCCCACGTGCAAGGCCGATGGCCAGACGCTCAAGATCGACTTTGGCGAGACGGCGCCTGCCGGCGGCTTTTTCCGTGTTGAGGTTTACGGCGTGACCTTCCCCGTCGAGGGCGGCGATGAGGCCTTTAGCGGAACCTATACCTTGGCCGACGGCTCAACCAAGAAGATCTCCAAGATGCCCTCGGTGGAGATTAAGGGCGTGACGGCATTCGATAACTTCCTGGCCGACCTTAAGGAGCAGCCGTGGGTCGAGGCGTGGAACTCAAATATGTTCCTCCGCTTGTTCCTGAACCCGGTTATTTTGGTCCAGAGCTTGCCGATCGTCTTCAAGGGCTTCCTCATGTCGCTCTCGATCGTGCTTGTGGCGTTCCCGTTGGCAATTCCCTTCGGTTTTGCGTTGTCGCTCATGCGCATCTCCAAGTCGCGCATCCTGCGCTGCCTTGCCGGCATCTACGTGAATATCATCCGCGGCACGCCGGCGTTCCTGCAGATCTATATCGCGTTCTTCGGTCTGCCGCTGGCCGGCGTCAAGGTGGATGACTATGTGCTGGGCGTTATCGTCATGGCTATGAACTCGTCTGCGTACTTGTGCGAGATCTTCCGTGCCGGTATTCAATCGATCCCCAAGGGCCAAAACGAGGCTGCTCGCTCGCTGGGCATGAATGCCTTCCAGACGCTGCTCTACGTTATGATTCCGCAGACGTTCCGCAATGTTTTGCCTACGCTGACCAGCGAGTTTATCCTGCTTTACAAGGATACGTCGCTGCTTGCGGCCGTGGGCGTGGTCGAGATCGTCATGAATGCCCGCACCATCGTGGCCACGACGGGGTCCATCACGCCGTATGTGGTTGCCGCCCTGTTCTACCTGGTCATCACCCTGCCGCTTGCTCGCTTGGTGAGCGGTCTTGAGGCGAGGCTTTTGGGTACGGCCGAAGTCAAGAAGAAGCGTCCCACCAAGAGCGCCGGACAGGTTGTCGCGACGCCCGCCGACCATATCGCCGGTCTGTAAGGAGGTTCTATTATGAGCGAAACCAATAACTCGAACGAGGTCGTCGTCAGCATCAAGAATCTCCAGAAGGCTTTTGGCGATAACGTAGT
>CAKXKM010000021.1:18517-21016 GCA_934876235.1 Collinsella sp. AF02-46-1
TAGTCCTGCGCGATATCGATCTGGATGTGCACAAGGGCGAGGTCGTCGTAGTCCTGGGTCCTTCGGGTTCGGGCAAGTCGACGATGCTTCGCTGCATCAATCGTTTAGAGCATCCCACGAGCGGTTCGATTGTCGTTGAGGGCGTGGACGTGTGCGCCAAGGGCGTCGATCTTAACAAGGTACGTACGCATCTGGGTATGGTGTTCCAGCAGTTCAATTTGTTCCCGCACCTGTCAGTCAAAAAGAACGTCATGCTCGCGCAGCAAAAGGTGCTCAAACGCAGCAAGGAAGAGGCTGAGAAAATCGCTATCGAGGAGCTGACCAAGGTCGGTCTTGCCGAGCGCATCGACTTTATGCCGAGCCAGCTTTCGGGCGGCCAGCAGCAGCGCGTGGCCATCGCCCGCGCCCTGTCGATGAATCCGCACGTGATGCTCTTTGACGAGGCCACGTCGGCGCTTGACCCTGAGCTGGTTCGCGACGTCCTGGGTGTCATGCGCGACCTGGCACGCGACGGCATGACCATGATCGTCGTGACCCACGAGATGGGCTTTGCCCGCGACGTCGCCGACCGCGTCGTCTTTATGGACGGTGGCGTTATCGTGGAAGAGGGTACGCCGAGCGAGGTCTTCGACCACCCTAAGAGCGAGCGCACCAAGGCGTTTTTGGGCAATATCTCGTAGCCGCTTTATATGACTGACATAACAGAAACCGGGAGCCGGATGTGATCCGGCTCCCGTTTTTGTTGGGATGCGAATGTGTTTTGGTGCAGAGCTCGTTATGGGCGGAGCTCATTGCCGCTAGGCCAGCTCCGCTCCCAGGGCCCTGCAGGCCGTCTCGCCCTCATCGTCGGGGGCGTCGTAGCAGATGACGGAATCGACGACGTTGACACCCGCCTCGTCGGCGTCGGCCTTCCAGTTGTCCATCCACTCGCCCTCGGCCCACGAATAGGAGCCAAAGAGGACGACCTTCTTGTCGCCGAGAACCTCCTTGACCTCGTCCCACATCGGCTGGAACTCATCGTACTCGAGTTCCTCGGAGCCCATGGCGGGGCAGCCGAAGGCGAAGGCGTCGTAGTCGGCGGCCCTGTCGGCAGAGAAGTCGGCGCAGGGGATGACCTTAGTCTCGGCACCCGCGGACGTGGCGCCTTCGGCGACGAGGTTTGCCATGGCCTCGGTATTGCCCGTGCCGCTCCAGTAGACGACTGCGATCTTGCTCATATGTTTTCCTTTCGGTTGTGCGGCGTGCGGCCGCGTTTTGTATGCTCTATCGGGTTGCCTGGACAAGTTGTCCCAGGGTGCAGCCCTGTTGATAGATGTACGTAAGGTATTGCGTGCATGCGCGATAGGAATCGAAGGTCGTGAGCGCCTGCTCAACGTTTGTGTATACCTTCCATGCGCCAAAGACCTTATAGTTTTCGCCGTGCTGGACGATAAACTGATGGACATCTTCGTAGGGATAGCCCAAAAAATAGCCAATTTCGTGGGGGAACTCGCACATGCACCCCGTATCGCAGTGCCTATTTCGCGCGAGTGCGCAGACGCTGCTGTCATAGGCGCTTTCTGCGGCATTGCTGCTTGCCAGCGTGATGCGCGCGGCGAGATGCACCAGGGATGCGGGCAGGTTGTGGACATCGTAACCTTCGGCGGTAAGCGCCGTCGTGGCGCGGGGGTCGGAGAGGTATCGCATGAGGTCCGCAGGGCGGTACACATAGATGAGCGCTCCGCAGGGGCGCCAGACCAAAACGCTCATATGGATCCCGAGTGGCTGGAGCTCGCGGTTGCATTGGGCAATGACCGCGAGCAGGCGAGAGCGTCGCTCTTCGATATGGGCGGCGCCGGGTTTTCCGCCTTGGTTGGCGTAAACGCCGGGATAGGTAAAGAGCGAAGCCGGCTTGATACCTGCGAGCGTAGGGGAGCAGTTGCGCACGACAGTCGTTTGGTATGTTGGGATGTCAATGGTTCGAGTCACGATGCTCCTTTCGGGTCCTCAGTTGTTAGCCTAGGAAAACTTATACACGAAAGTAAGCCAAGGTCAACAAAAAAGTTTGAAGCGGGAAACTAATTGACCGAACCGACACGAGTTTGGAGTAAGATGGGAACACCCCATGGGGGTATAGGTATAAGAGTTTGGAGAAAGGGGATCGCATGGACGACGTGCTCAACCCTGCGAATCTCATCGTGCTGGCCGTCATTGCCGTCGGCATGTTTTTTGGACTGCGTCGCATTGCCGCTTCGACACACGGGAAGAGTTGCTGCAGCGATGGTACGAGCGGCAAGAAGGCCAAAAAGGTTGTTGTGGTGGATACCGATGCGTCACACTATCCCTATAGCGATGAGCTGCTCATTGGCGGCATGAGCTGCGATGGCTGCGCTCAGAATGTGGCCAATGCCCTCAATGCGCTGAATGGTGTGTGGGCAACGGTAACGTACGCGGACCACACGGCGCGCGTGCGCTCCAAGCGGCCAATCGATCGCGGTGCTCTCGTGGCGGCCGTGAAGG
>CAKXKM010000021.1:21042-25674 GCA_934876235.1 Collinsella sp. AF02-46-1
CCTTGCCTTGGATGCGCGTCCTTGTCTAGGCTCGTCCGCGTAGCTCAATGTCCTGGATGTCATCGAAATCGATGGCGATGTCTTTGAGCTTGAGGAGCTTGAAGGCGGGGAGTACCTCGTCAAGGATGCCCGTGCGAGCGCGATAGCCGTACGTATCGTAATAGGTGACGCGCACCAGGTCGCCACGTTTGAGGCCCTCGAGCTTTTTCGAAAGCTCGAGGGCTTTTTCTTCCGTGAGTTCACATTTTGGTTCGGCGGTGATCTCTTGCTTGCGCACGAGTTCGTAATATCCCGTGAGGGCGGCAAAGGGCATAAACTGCGCGGCACGGCCGGCACGGACGGCGCCGTTAGCGGTGAGCTTGGGGTCGGCGGAGCGACGTCTTCCCTCGGGGTCCGCTAGGCGTTCAAAAGGTGTCGGTGGCCGCATCGGCTGCTGTTGGGGCTTAGGCACGGTGCCCTCCTACCTGATCGTTGCGTTCGCGTGCGGTGGCACCGGCGGTAAAGCTCAGTCCCTTAACCAGCGCGTTCTTGCCGTATTTGCCTTTTACAGCCAGCACGGCACGGGCCAGCTCGCGCTCGCGCTCATCGGCCTCGACATCGCTAAATAGATCGATGGTGGCAAACTCCTCCGGCATGAGGTTGCCAAATCCCAGGTTGATGCGCTTGACTGGTCGTTTGGGATCGACAGTCTGCGCCCAGAGCTCATCGAAATAGCCCATGATCTTCTTAAACGAATTGGTGCGCTCGGGCAGCTTGCGCGAGGCGTTGGAGTGCGCAAAGAGTGCGGCATAGCCACCGCGCGGTTTGCCGCCATGCTCTCCCACAAAGATGCCATCGATAGCTTGCGCCTCCCGCACCAGGCGGCGCCGTTCGTCATCGCGCTGGACGGGCTTGGGCGCACGGGGCGCGAGCTCAGGGCCGGCGGTTGCGATGGGTTCGATGCTCGACGTGCTCGAGCGTAGGTGTCCGCATCCGTCCACATATTGCGCTGTACCGCTGGCGTCGAGGCGGCGTATGTCAGCTCGTTCGCTCGCATAACCCACAAAGAGCGAGATGCTGTCGCAGACCACGTGCTTATCGACTAGGTCCAACACGGCGTTGTCGACCATCTCGCGCAAGACGGTGTAGGCCTGCTCATAGGCATAGCCCTTCGAGAGCACCTGTCCTGTGGTGGTCGAGGTCGCTTGCGGGCGATAAGCTTGGATATCGGCGATGGTTGTCGGCTCACGCCCGAAGGCGTGGTCGATAAGATATTCGGCATTGACGCCGAGTTCGTCGTAGAGCAGGTTCTCGTCGAGTGCGGCGACGCCCATCAGGTCGTAGACGCCGTATTTCTCGAGACGGGCCGCCACGCCGGGGCCGATGCCCCAGATGTCGGTGATGGGGCGATGGGGCCAGATCTCCTTGCGAAAGGTCTCGTCGTCGAGTTTGCCGATGCGACTGGGCACATGCTTGGCAGTGATGTCGAGTGCTACCTTGGCCTGGAATAGGTTGGGGCCGATGCCGACCGTCGCCGTGATGCCGGTGCGCGCGAGGACCTCATCGCGCAACATGCAGGCGAAGCCTTCCGCATCGGTGTGATAGAGGTCCAGATATGGCGTCACGTCGATAAAGCACTCGTCAATTGAGTAGACGTGAACGTCTTGCGGACTGACGTATTCCAGGTAGATACCGTAGATCTGCGCCGACACCTCCATGTAGTGCTGCATGCGCGGTACGGCCTTAATGTAGTCGATGCCATCGGGTATTTCGAACAGGCGACAGCGGTTGTGAATCCCTAGGTCCTTCATAGCCTGCGTGATAGCGAGACAGATGGTCGTGCGTCCGCGCGATTCGTCGGCAACGACCAGGTTGGTGGTGAGCGGATCGAGCCCACGATCGACGCATTCGACGCTGGCATAAAACGTCTTGAGGTCGATGCAGATGTAGGTGTGCTGCTCGTGCGCCATCCGTGCCTCCCATCAAACACATGTTCTTATCGAATACCTGTTCGATAATACCTGCTCGACCGGACACCGTCAAAACCTGTCCCTATTTGGCAGGTATGGTCGTGCGGCTGCATCGGGTTTTTAACGCAGCCCTAAAGAGCGCGAAACAGCTCGGAAAAGCTCGCTTCGTAGCATGAGGCTAACGATTGATGCCACCATAAAGCACGGAAGGGTTGTGGGGATAATGGTTAACTATGGGTTTGGTATGCCGACGCGCTTGGTTGCGGATGGGGACGTGGCTCGCTGGTGCGGGCGATTGGTTGCCCACTATGGCGGCACCAAGACACTGGTCGTGCTGGGAGGCGACAAGCACACGCGTGATGAGCTCGTTTCGGCGGCGCTGGGCTCGCTCGATCGCGCCCTGCTCGAACGCGTGCTCTTTCGTTGCGGCTTGGTCGGGGGCGACGGGGGAGACGATTTGGTCGATGAGGCCGTAGCCCTGGCGACCGATGAGGGCGTGGACTTTGTCCTGGCGATCGGCGATGCCGATACGGCGGGCTTTGCGCGCGAACTCGCTCGTCGCATGGCCGTGCTCGATGCCGGCGAGGACGGCTTTGTTCCCTACGGATGCATCGTCTCCGAGGGAAAAGTGCCCGCCGTTGTGGGTGCCGGCGAGGTTCCCGTTTTCGCCATCATCGCTCCCGAACTGCTGGAGGGTATCGGCTCGCCCTTGCGCGAGCTGCTCGGCAGTGTGTGCGCCGCGGCCTAATATTTACCATAAAGGGATAGGTTATTTTTGGTTGGTAAAGCGTTTGACCTGCCAAAATAAACCTGTCCCTTTTTGGTCGGTTGCCGTTGGGGGGCGGATTGGCAACGCTCGCTGATTGTAGTCTTGACCTGCGCTAGAATAGGACTATCTGATTATCCGGGCGCATGGAGGCTTGCGCCCGTATGCTGAGGAGGACTATATGGCAACTGTTGCCGCACCTATCGACGCTACGTCGACTGCCGCTTGGAAGGCGCTCGAGGCTCATCAGGAGAAGCTTGAGGCCGAGGGTATCGACCTCAAGGCCTGGTTCGCCGCCGATGCCGAGCGCGTGAACAAGCTGAGCTTTGACGCCGGTGACCTGCACTTCGACCTGTCCAAGAACCTGGTGACTGATGAGACCGTCAAGCTGCTGTGCGATCTTGCCCGCGAGGTGAAGCTCGAGGAGCGCCGCGACGCCATGTTCTCCGGCGAGCACATCAACACCACCGAGGACCGCGCCGTCCTGCACACCGCGCTGCGCCGCCCGGCAAGCGAGAAGGGCCAGCTCATCGTCGACGGCCAGGACGTCGTCGCCGACGTGCACGAGGTTCTCGACCGCATGTATGCCTTCGCCGAGCGCGTGCGCTCCGGTGAGTGGAAGGGTGTTACCGGCAAAAAGATCGAGCACCTGGTGTCCATCGGCATCGGCGGCTCCGATCTGGGCCCGGTCATGGCTTACGAGGCCCTGCGTCCCTATGCCGACGCCGGTATCGATTGCCGCTATATCTCCAACATCGATCCCAACGACCAGGCCGAGAAGCTCAAGGGTCTGGATCCCGAGACCACGCTCGTGATCATCGTCTCCAAGACCTTCACCACGCTCGAGACCCTCACCAACGCCCGCGAGGTCAAGACCTGGATGCTCGAGCAGCTCAAGGCTCAGGGCGCCATCGATGGCTCCGATGAGCAGAACGCCGAGGCCGTGGCAAAGCACTTCGTCGCCGTTTCCACCGCGCTCGAAAAGGTCGAGGCCTTCGGTATCGACCCCGCCAACGCCTTCGGTTTTTGGAACTGGGTCGGCGGCCGCTATTCCGTCGACTCCGCCGTGGGTCTGTCGCTGATCGTCGTGCTCGGCCCCGAGCGCTTCCAGCAGTTCCTTGAGGGCTTCCATGCCATCGACGAGTACTTCTGCAACACCCCGCTCGAGAACAACGCCGTCGCGCTGATGGGCCTGCTCAACGTCTGGTACGTCAACTTCTTCGGTTCCAAGAGCCACGCCGTGCTGCCGTACTGCCAGTATCTGCACCGCTTCCCGGCCTACCTGCAACAGCTCACCATGGAGTCCAACGGCAAGCACGTCCGCTGGGACGGCAGCGCTGTGACCTCCGATACCGGTGAGATCTTCTGGGGCGAGCCCGGTACCAACGGTCAGCACGCCTTCTACCAGCTGCTGCACCAGGGCACCGTGGTGGTCCCGGCCGACTTTATCGCTTTCGCCAACACTGCCAACCCCGCAACCGACAGCGGCCAGGACGTCCACGAGCTGTTCCTGGGCAACTTCCTGGCCCAGACCAAGGCGCTCGCCTTTGGTAAGACGGCCGACGAGGTTCGTGCCGAGGGCACGCCCGAGCAGATCGTCCCGGCCCGCTGCTTTGAGGGCAACCGTCCGACGACCTCGATCTTCGGCGACACGCTGACCCCGTTCGCACTCGGCGAGCTCATCGCCCTGTACGAGCACATCACGTTTGTCGAGGGCACGGTCTGGGGCATCGACTCCTACGACCAGTGGGGCGTCGAGCTGGGCAAGCAGCTTGCCAAGCAGATCACCCCGGCCTTCCACGACGACGCCGCCAAGGCCGAGCAGGACGCTTCGACCCAGGCGCTCATCGAGTTCTATCGCGCTCATCGCAAGTAGTTTTTACGGCCGAGTTGGCTTATGGCTGAAAGGGGCCCGTA
>CAKXKM010000022.1:0-18068 GCA_934876235.1 Collinsella sp. AF02-46-1
ACGTAGTACTGCTTACCCATCAGGACCGGCTCGCCATTGGGACCGATAAAGCCGGCGCGCAGGTTGAGCAGCGGGTCATGCGGGGCAATGCCCAGCTCGGCGGCCTGTTCGGCGTTGGCGCGAACGGCTTCGACCGTACGGTAACCAACCGAGACAATCGGCGTTCCGCCAACACGCTCGACCTCGGCAAAAATCGACTTGTCCTCAAGATCGGCCGTCAACAGCTCACGGTAGGCGTCAAACGGCACAAAGATGTTCTCTTCAAAGATGGGCTCGCCGTCGGCAGTACGCACGCGCTTGATGTGCAGCAGCAGCGCATCCTTCTGCAGGCCAAAGAACTCCATCTCGTTTTGGCGCGCCGGCACAATCTGGCGATCGATTACGCGCGCACCGGCCTTCATGCCGTTGCCGGCACACAGCGCGGTAAACGTCTGCAGCGTCGAGGCGTGAAATTGGCGATTGATGTGCGGCGTGGAAACAAAGGTGCCACGGCCCTGCTGCTTAACCAGGTAGCCATCGGAGCACAGCTCCTCGACGGCGCGACGCACCGTAATTCGGCTCACCTCGTACTGCTCGGCTAGCTCGAGCTCGGACGGAATACGCTCCTTGGGTGCATAAACACCTTTCTCGATCGCATCCTTGATCTCGTCGTAAATCTGCTGGTAAAGCGGTGCATTTTTGGGTGCAGGCATATCTAATCACTCTTATCGAAATATTGAAATAACTAATACGTATATAACGTCTAGTTTCATGTTACCTCATAATGATAAAACGATACACCGCATACAGCAAATCCTTACCTGCCGTCGTCCTGTTGCAGGCTGTCCTGATCGATGAGGCGCGCCTGCCTGCTGGCCATGCGCGCGGGCTTGTCGGGATCGGGTACGGCCGTGGGCATGGGCTCGTCGACATGACCGCCCCACCAGCCGCCCACGAAGTTGAGCGTGTGGAACACATTGATCACGGCGCCGGGATCAATATCGCACACCAGCTTGATAATGTCCTGGCTCTCGTAGGTCGAGACAACGGCGTGCAGCAGATACATCTTTTCGCGGCTGTATCCGCCAATGACCTCGGCGCAGCTAATGCCATGCTGAAAATGGTCAACATAGGCTGTCATGACCTCGTCTGCCTTGCGTGTCGTGATCTGCAGCGTCACACGGTCGTAGCGTCGGTAGAAACTGTCGATGGTCTTGGTCGAAATAAACTGGAACACGATGGAATACGCCGCATTGTCCCAGCCAAACATAAAGCCAAAGATCGCCAGGATAGCGCAGTTAAAGCCAAAGATGACGCCCCAGATGGTCTTGCCTGTATGGTTGGAAACCCACAGCGCGATAAAGTCGGTGCCGCCGGTGGATGCGCCGGACTTAAGCGCGATGGCGGCGCCCAGGCCCGAGACCACGCCGCCAAAGATGATGAGCATGATCTTGTCGCCCAAAAACGGGGCGAAGTGAAAGATGTTGAGGAACAGCGACGAGAGCATGACCTGCATCATCGAGAAGATGACGAAGCGCTTGCTGATGCCGCTCCAGCAAAGGAGCGCCACGGGGATGTTGAGCGCGAGCATGCCGAGCGAGATGTCGATATGAACGCCGCCGAGCGAGGTGACGCGATCGAGCAGGACCGCGACGCCGGTGAGGCCGCTCGGAAGCAGGTCGGCGGGGCGAATGAACGCCTGAATCAGAAATGTCTGGAGAACGGCGGAGATGGTGACCGCCACGGCAGTAATGGCGCGGCGGACGATGGTGAGACGGCC
The DNA here is from genome assembly GCA_934876235.1 of Collinsella sp. AF02-46-1. Classification (GTDB taxonomy): domain Bacteria; phylum Actinomycetota; class Coriobacteriia; order Coriobacteriales; family Coriobacteriaceae; genus Collinsella. The sequence goes on from CAKXKM010000022.1 coordinate 1,760, forward strand.
GAGCACGAGCACGCGGTCCGTGAGCTGATCGATGGCGTTCGCCACGTAGGCTCCTTTCGAAGGCAGATGTAATTGTGGGGCATGCCGGCGATTGTAGCATGGAGCGCGAGAGGGCGCTTCAATTCACCCTCTCTCGACAACCAAAACGAGCCAGCAGCTCCCCAACCAAAGAGCCAAATTCTAAGTGAGTAGACTTTTCGCGATCTACCAAGCACACTCAAAACAGCCACCTCTCCGACCTGCGGTTTTACTAAGGCAGATACGCTTTGTGCTCGGCCTGCGCCAAAAAGTCTACTCACTTAGCCTGAGTCGAAGCCAAACGGATCAAATCGAAGCCAAAATGAGGCAATCCGCCGCGATAAATGCGCGAATCGGCACTTCTTGCGGCGAATTGACGCTACAAAGCGGTCAGAATGTCGGCGAGGTTGTCGATGACGGCGTCGGCTCCCGTTTGGTCCAGGTTAACGCCCTCGTGCGGACGCAGTGCCAGGACGCGCGCGCCGGAGCGCTTGCCGGCCTCGATGCCCAAAGGCGAGTCCTCGATAACCAGGCACTCGGTAGGCTCCACACCCAGCGCCTCCATGGCGCGCAGGTAGATCTCGGGATCGGGCTTAAACGCACTGCACTCGTGACCGCTAATGGTGTAGTCCAGCACGTCGGCGATACCGGCAATCTCCACTAGCTCGTCGATGAGCTCGCGGTAGGACGAGCTCGCGATGGCACACTTGACGCCGCGCTCGTGCAGCTCGCGCATCACCGGCTCCGTCTGCTCGTTGAGCAGCTCGGCATACGGAACAGGGTGAACCGGGCTGTAGACCTGCTTGTACTCAACGCGCAAGCGCTCGCGCAGCTCAACATCGTCGGGCACCAGCGACTTCCAGATGGCAGGCTCGTTAGACCCCGAAAGATCAGGAATCTCGTCAAAGTGGAACCCCTTCTCCTCCATAAACGCCACGCGACGACGGTTGTAGAACCACTCGGTATCGACCAGCACGCCGTCCATATCAAACAGCACTGCCTTGATCATACGCATCTCCTCCCACCTGCCAAAAAGGGACAGGTTTATTTTGGTAGGTTTTATCTGGGGTTTTGCGACACGACAGACACACCCTCCCCAGAGCAAAAAAGGGGACGGGGCGCAAACCCCATCCCCTCTCAATCAACCCGTAAGGTCTACTTACTTGTGATTAGTAGGAAAGCTTCCACATGTAGCGACGCATGGTCAGCGGGTGCTGACGGGCCTCGGCGATCTGGTTGCCGTACTCACGCATAACGGCGAGGTGCAGCAGCGGGTTGAAGTAGGTGATGACGCTCGCGGGCACGGCGTCAGCCAGGCCGTAGTCCTTGGCATCGATGAGGGCAACCTTGGCGTCCATGCGCTGCAGGAAGGTAAGGGCACGAGCGTCCATCGGGCGGGTCGCGCCATCGGACATGAAGAAGACGTAGGGCTTACCGGGGGTGGTCACCTCGAACGGGCCGTGGAAGTACTCGCCGGTGTTGTAGGCGGCGGCGTCGATCCACTGCATCTCGGTGAACAGGAAGGCGGCGTGAGAGTAAGCCATCTTCTCGGAGGCACCGGAGGCCATGAAGTAGATCATCTTGTCGTCCTTGAAGTCCTCGGCGAACTTCTTGGCGAGCTTCTTGCAGTGCTGAGCGGCGTTCTCGCAGAGATCGAAGACGTTGGTGAGGCCGGTGATCATGTCCTCGTAGTGGTCATAGCCCTCGGTCTGCTGAAGGATCTCGAGAGCAAGAGCGATGGCGTAGCCGGGCTTCTCGCACTTGGCAGCGTAGTTGGCGTGGAAGCCGTGAATGATGACGTGGTCGGCGTCGACGGTCAGAGCGGAGCCAGCCTTGTTGGTGAGGGAGACGACCGGGCAGTTGTGCTTCTTGGCGGTCTTGTTGGCCTCGACGGTCTCGGGTGTGGAGCCACCGAGGGAGCAGGTGATCACGAAGGTGTGCTCGTTGACCCAGGAAGGCGTGTCGTAGTTGAACTCGTTAGCGGTGAAGATCTGAACGTTCAGCTTGTCCGTGTTGTTGGCCAGGAAGTACTTGGCGGGGTAAAGGTCGGACATGGAAGCGCCGCAGCCGACGAAGGCGACGCTGTGGATCTCGTGGTTGGACAGGACGTCAGCGACGATCTGCTTAGGGAGGTTAAGGTCGATCTCGTACATCTGACACATTCCTTTCGATTTTTGCGGCGCCACATTGCCGGGCGCTCGCAGGGTTACCGTGATTTGGACCGAGTCGCCGGCCCGTTGAGGATGTGACAAAGGAACTGTCCCTTTGACACATTTAGGGATGGAAGCCTGCCTGGGGTATGGGATGCCAGGCAGGCCCCCGGGGGAAAGCGATTAGGCGCTTGGTCGCGACTAGGCCAGGATGCCGGCCGCGGAGAGGGCGATGCCGCCCACGATGGCGATCACGAGAAGCCAACCGGTGTTGACGTTCTTCTTGATGAGCCAGTACATAAGGCCAGTGAGGCCAAGGGAAATCATCTGGGGCATCATGCCGTCCAGGATGTCCTGGATCACGACGGTGCCCTCAGCGAACTGCAGCGGGGTGGTGGCGCCGATCAGCGTAGCGATCATGCCGCCCACGGACATAAGACCCACGATGCCGCAGACATACATGAGCTTCTCCATGAGGTCGCCGCCCTGAAGCTTGCTCAGGTACTCGTGTCCGCCCTGATAGCCCATCTTGGCTGCGAACCAAGTGATCAGCACAGAGGGGACGATGGAGATGAGCATAGCCAGGATCGGGCCCATGATGGAGCCCTGCTGAGCCAGCTGAACGCCCAGGCCAAAGGCGATAACGCGGATGGTGCCCTGGAAGAAGGAGTCACCGATGCCGGAAAGCGGACCCATGAGGGAGGTCTTGACCGCGTTGATCGAATCGGGATCGAAGTTCTCGGGATCCTTGGCGTACTCCTCCTCCATGGAGGCGGAGAGGCCCAGGATGAAAGCGCTCGTCTGCGGGGTGCAGTTGTAGAACGCCATGTGACGGTGGTAAGCCTCTTTCTTAGCAGCGAGCTGCCTGGGGTCGGACTCATCCGGATAGAGGCGATCGAGCGTGGGAACCATGCCGTAGAGGAAGCCCATGTTCATCTGACGCTCGTAGTTCCAAGAGGCCTGGATGGCCCAGGAGCGCCAGAAGAACTGGCTGACCTTCTTGTTCAGGGACACGTCCTTGGTTGCGGTTGCCATAGTGTGTTCCTCCTTAGTCTTCGTCGTCTTCGAGCGGATCGTAGTCGGAATCGACACCGGCGGCTGCATGGGAACCGTTGAACTTGAAGCCCATGAAGACGACAGCCAGGCACACACCGATCAGAGCGACCGCGATGACGGACAGGTTGAGGTAAGCGGCGAGCAGGAAACCGATGAACAGGAACGGAGTCATACCCTTCTTGATCATCATGGTGAGCAGCAGGGCCAAGCCGTAGGCGGTCATGATCTTGGTCGAAACGTTAAGACCAGTGGACAGCCACTCGGGAACCATGTTGACGATGGCCTGAACCAGGTCGGTGCCAACAAAGACGGCGAGGAAGATCGGCAGGAAGTACATGACGGCGTACAGACCGGAGCCGGCGCAGATGTGCATACGGTAGGCGGTCTTGAACTTTCCGTTATCGATCGCGTTATCTGCCACATGGGTGAGGGCGGCGATGATGGAACGGAACACGATGCCGAGGAGCTGACCCAGGACGGCGACCGGGATGGCGATCGTCATGGCGGTCTCGGCGGAAGCATCGGTCAGGCATGCGAAGGCAGCGGCCACGATGCCGCCCAGGACCATATCGGGCGGAACGGCGGCGCCGACCTGCACCAGGCCCATGGACACGAGCTCGACGGCGGCACCGACGGCAAGGCCGGTGGGCACATCGCCCAGCAGCAGACCGACGAGCGTAGCGCCAACGAGGGGCTGCTCGAAGTTAAGACGACCGAGCAGGCGGGAGTCCCACATGCAGAACACGCCGACGAGGCCGACGAGCACCGCACTGATGAACGTATTCATACCCTTCTCCTTTCAGTCAGGCAAAAGCCTGGTTGATTACAGCTTGGCGTCGATGTCGACGCTCTGATACGTAGGGGTCTGCTGGACATAGAGCTTGATGCCCATGTCGAGCAGCTGGTTGACGTCGGCCTTCTGGGTGGCGTCGAGGAAGACGGAGCTGTCCTTGCCGCCAATCTGATCGGCACCGTCGTGGTTGGCGGTGGCGCCCAGGTTGATGGCGTCGAGCTTGTAGCCCTGGCAGAACTGCAGCATCTCGGCCGTGTTGCCAAAGACGAACATGACGCGCTCACCGAGGGTGTTGAGCTTGTCCATCTTGGCGAGGGCACGCTCGACGGTGAAGACGTTCAGGCGCACGCCCTGGGGCTTGGCCAGCTTAAGAGCGCCCTTCTTGATGTCATCGTTGGCGGCAGCGTTGTCGACGACGATGATGCGCTCGGCCTGAACCTTGGTGGTCCAGGTAAAGACGACCTGGCCGTGCAGCAGACGGTAGTCAAGACGTGCGAGGACGATCTTGGCGGGACCGGAGCTGTGACGGGATGCCTTGGCCTTCTTGGCGGGAGCCGCGGCGGCCTCGACCGGTGCGTTGGGGTTGGTCAGACCGGTGCGGGCCTCGTTGATGAGGGCTGCGAGCTCGGCACCCTTGACGGGGGCGGGGCTCATGGCAAGCGTGAGCGCCAGCGGGATGTTGAAACCGCTGACAACCGTGAACTTCGTGCCGTTCTTGGAAAGCTCGACCATGTTGTTGTTGACCGAGCTACCGAGCATATCGGTTAGCACATACACGGTGTCGTCCGCGTTGAACGTGGCGATCATAGCCTCAACCTTATTGGTGATGGGCTCCTTGTCGTCACGAGCAAGCGACACGACGTGGACGTTCGACACGTCGCCGAGAACCATCTCGAGCGTGTCTTTGGCGCCTGCGGCCAGGCCGCCATGAGATGCGAGAATGATCTGATTCATCTTGCCTCCTCCTTTTCGTTATGGTCATTATAACGTCTTATACGTTGCTTATATTGATAATTAGTATATAAACCGTTCGCGGGTGAAAAACGACCGTTGGCGGGTTTAACGTACTTGAAACGTTGGGGCTGGGTAGGCCGGCGCTGGCTGGATAACCCCAGGTCGGACGCCGCGCGCAACCCCCTATCGCACGAAGTACCAGGGGCTTTCCTGCACGGTGGGCTCCAGCGCAATGCCCGTGCGCTCGCGGAACAGATCCATGTCCTGCGATTTCTCCGTCCACCACGCGTTGGGCTTAAAGGTCATGCTCTCAACGACATGACCGACAAACACACTGTTGCGCAGCTTGGAAAAGTCGGTGTTCATAATCACGATGGACGCGAGCACCAAAACGATGCCCAGAACTTTGATCGCGCCGGCGGGCTCGGCGTAGACACCAATGCCCAGCAGTACGGTGACGACTGTCTCGAATGACATTACGACGGGAACTTTCGACGTCTCGAGCCCCATGGACAGACCCTGCATATATAAGATGTAAGCCACAGCTGTGGGGATGAGTCCAAAGCCAAGGAACAGCAGCAGCAGCTGTGGCGACATTGCCGCGGCGACATCCGGCCACGGAGCCGCGATAGCTGCCATAACCGCACCGCCAAAAACAAAGCCCCAAAACGTGACAGCCAGCGGGTGGACCGTCTTGGTTGCTATCCGGCTAAACACCGCGAGCGACGCACCACAAAGAGCAGCACCGATGCCGTGGACATGCCCACCTCGCGCATGCACTCGTAATAGCAGGTGTTGGCGGCAGCCAAACCGACGATACCGACAAGCGCGCAGGAAACAAGCTCTTTAGGGCTTGCCTTGAACAGGGTCAGCGGACCCTGAACCACGGTAGACTCCTCACCCGGACGGCAGCCCATAAACATCAGGACCGGCGCCAAGATAAGCGCTCCGACCAACAAGCGAAAGGCAGCCATGCTCTGGGACGAAACGCCCATGGCCGAGATGCCGTTTACAAAGATTCCGATGCTGCCCCACATAAGCGCGGCGATCAGCACCAGCACATAGCCCAGATTGCTCCTCTTCAACGCAGCCTCCTCAGTATTATTTCCAATATGTTTCATGCTACGTTATAGTCGTTATATACATTTTTCAAGGCACAAATCGGCGAACGGGAAATCTCTCGACACAAGGAGTGTCCCCAACTGCCGGCACAAAAGGAACGTCCCTAACTGCCGGCAGAAAGGGAACGTCCCCAAGTGCCGCTCTAGCAGTTGCGGTGAAATAGTTCTCAAACAGAGACTTCACGCTCCCAAACAGGAACTATTCCACCGCAACTCATGAGGGGTATTAGGCTGTTAGGCCGCTCTATCCCTTAGTAATCCAGCTTCCACATGTAGCGGCGCGTCATGTAGTCCTTGTGGGTGACGGCAGAGAGCGCGCGCATGTAGACGTTGTTGAGGATCGGGGCGAAGATCAGGTGGTTGAAGTACTCGCTCACGCTGTCCTTGATGTCGTTGAGGCCGAGCTCCTTGGCGTCGAGCTGGTAGACGCGCTCACCACCGTACTGGTTGACAAAGCGAATGCCGCGCTCGTCGTTACAGCGGCTGCGGCCGACGCTGATGAGCTGGAACAGCGAGGTGCGCTTGTCCAGGATCTCGAAGGGGCCGTGGAAGAAGTCGCAGGTGTTGATGGTGCAGGAGTCGATCTGCAGCATCTCCTGCACGTTGCAGATGCTAAAGACGTAGGCGGCACCAAAGAGCGGACCCTGAGCCATGACGTTGATGCAGGGCTTGTCGGCGTTCTGCTCGGCCCACTTGGCAGCGAGCGGACGGGTGTACTCGACAGCCTTGCGATAGATGGGATCGACCAGGTCGAAGGCGGCCATAGCGGTCTCGTACTCGACATAGCCCTCGGTCTGCTGCGTGAGCTCCATGGCGATCATGGTCACGACGGCGGAGTTGGTACGGCCCATGCATGACTCGTCGACGGCCAGGCTGTCATACTGGATCTTGTAGTCGCAGACCTCGGTGAGGGCGGACTCGTCAACATAGATGGCGATGGTGCTGGCGCCGTGGTCCTTGGCGACTTGGGCGGCGACGATGGTCTCCTTGGTGCCGCGCATGGACACGACGACGGCCAGGGTGTTCTCGTTGACGTAGGCCGGGGTGGCGTGCACGAACTCGTTGCTGGTGTAGCTGGAGCTCACGACCTGCGTGGCCTCGTGCTCCATAAAGTACTGGGCAGGATAGTTGCCGCCGTTGGATCCACCGGCGCCAATCCACACGACGCGCTTGATGCCGCCCTTGTCTGCCTTGTCAGCCAAAACCTGGGAGACGACGTCCTTAACCTGTTCCTGAGTAGTCATCGTGCATCAGCCTTTCTTCTCGTTTGATGCTCTCGATGGCATACAAGTTACATACATGTTTTGGTTATGTCGACTAGTTGTATGCTATATTTGTCTTAGAAATTTTTGCTGGTAAAGTTTTCGGCAAGCCATTACCAGCGGTTTTGTTGTCATGTTGGATACATGCTTGGTTCTGTAAGCATACAAGTTAGATACAGGTTGTTCGCATGAGCACTTCGTCGAAAAAGAACTTGACCCAATACGAGCGTCTGGCGGCAACGCTTCGCGACCGCATTGCCGCCGGCACCTACGCCCGCGGAGATAAACTGCCGTCCGAGATGGAACTCATGGACGAATCGGGCCTGTCGCGCAGCACCGTGCGCCATGCCCTTAAGGTGCTTGTTGACGAGGGCCTGATTCGAACCGAGCGCGGGCGCGGCGCCTTTGTGGCCGACACACCGGCGCTCCACGAGAACAACCTGGTGTTTTCGAGCTATACCAAGCAGGTCGAAGGCCAGGGTATGAAGCCCACCACGCGCACGGTGGACTCGGGCTTTGCCAAAGCAATGGGCAGCGTGGCCAAGTTCTTTGACGCTAGCGTGGGCAGCAAGCTTGTCAAACTTGTCCGCCTGCGTTACCTGGACGATGCGCCACTGTGCCTGGAGACCACCTATTTGCCGCCAAGCTTTGGGTCGCTCATCGATCGCGATATCAACGGTTCGCTCTACGCCACGCTGCGCCAGGAGTTCCATCGCGCGCCGGCGCAGGGGCATAAGACCTTTGAGGTGTGCTATGCGTCGCAAAACGAGGCATTTTTGCTCAACGTCGAGCGCGGGCAGGCGCTGATCCTGATCACCGACTACGTCTACGACACCGACGGCCGTCCGCTCCATGTCTCCAAGCGCATCCAACGCACCGACCGCGCCAAATACACCGAGCCCATCGGCTAACCACCACAAAGGGACAGGCACCTTCGTGGTGGTTTTAGGCGGGAAGGTCGGGGAACCAGGTTGGCTTGGGTTGGTTAGGGACGCGCTCGGCTAGAACCAGCTCCATCCAGCACATGTCGTACCAGCGACCGAACTTCTGAGCGCAGCGGTCAAAAGCGCCCACCAGGCGATACCCCATATGAGCATGGAAGTCCTGGCTGTTGTGCGTCAGGTACTCGTCGTCCTTGTCGTGCGGCACGGCGATGAGGGCGCACATGTTGGTGATGCCCATCGCAATCAGGCATTGCTTGAGCGCATCGTGCAGCTTGCGGCCCAGCCCGCCATGGCGCACATCGCGCGCCAGGTAGATCGACGTCTCGACCGACCAATCGTATGCCTCGCGGCTGTTGAGCGGGCTCACATAGGCATAGCCTACCGGACGCCCGTCCAGCTCCATCACCAGATACGGATAGCGCTTGAGCGTACGCTCGATGCGCCCGGCAAACTCCTCAACACTCGGCACCTCGTACTCGCAGGTAATTGCCGTATCGAGCACATACGGCTCATAGATAGCAAGCAACGCCGGCGCATCATCGGGCGTCGCCAGGCGAATCGTCGGCTCGGACATCTCGGTCATACAACCCTTCTCCCCCAAAAGCAAAGGCCGCCCTGCGCCAAGCTCAGGCGCAGGGCGGCCCCTCGTCATTACATCAGGCTACAGGACAGCCGCCAACGCGTCGATATCTTCCTGCGTCGTGGCCCAGCTGGTGCAAAAACGCACCACCGTGTGGGTATCGTCGTACTTTTCCCAGTACTCGATCGAGGCATGCTCGCGAATGCGGGCCATGTCCTCGTTGGGCAGAATCACGAACTGCTGGTTGGTCGGCGTCTCCAAGAAGAACTGGTAGCCGCGCTCGTGCAGCACGCGACGCAGCGCCTGAGCGGTCTCGATCGCCTGGCGACCAATCTCAAAATACAGGCCATCGGTAAAAAGGGCCTCGAACTGCACACCCGTCAGGCGGCCCTTGGCCAACAGCGCGCCGTGCTGCTTAATGCGCGGAATGGGGTGAGCCGGAGCGTGCATGCCGCAGAACACCACAGCCTCGCCGCAGAGCGCACCGCACTTGGTGCCGCCGATGTAGAACACGTCGCACAGTTGCGCCAGCTCGGGCAGGGTAATGTCGCATTCATCGGCCGCCAGCGCATAGGCCAGGCGGGCGCCATCAACAAACAGCGGAATCTTGCGCTTCTGGCACACCGCGTGAATCGCCGCGAGCTCGGCCTTGGAGTACAGCGTGCCGTACTCGGTCGACAGGCTCACATACACCGCGCCCGGGAACACCGTGTGCTCGTAGCTTTCGTTTTCGAAGAATACCTGGATATAGTTCTCGAGGTCCTCGGCGTGCATCTTGCCCTCGTAGCCGGGGATGGTGAGCACCTTGTGGCCGCCAAACTCGATGGCGCCCGCCTCGTGGCAGGCGACGTGGCCGGTCTCGGCAGCAACGACGCCCTCGTAGGGCGCAAGCAGCATATCAATCACCGTCGCGTTGGCCTGCGTGCCGCCCACCAGCAAGAACACGTCGGCATCGGGGGCCTGACAGGCCTCGCGAATCAGCTGCTTGGCACGCTCGGTGTGCGCATCGGTACCGTAGCCGGGCTGCGGCTCCATGTTGGTATCGACGAGCGCCTGCAGCACTGCCGGATGAGCACCGTGGGAATAGTCGTTGTTGAACGCGAGCATGGCAATCCTCTCTAGCCGGGCATGGGCCCGATGATTTAAACGCCGCTATTGTACGCCGCCCGGATAGGCAATGCGCGCGGCAAGGCACTCAAGTGCCAGCACCAGGGCAAAGCCGCAGCTCACGTCAGTCAAAAAGTGCGCACCGATCACAATGCGGCCAAAGGCGACGAGCGCCGCAACCGCAGCCGCCGTCCAAAAGACCACGCGACGGCGCGACGGCTTTTCCTTAAAGGACGCCGCAGGAAGCCCGGCAAGCATAAGACCGATCGCCGCGTGCGCCGTGTGTCCGCTCGCAAACGACTTAAAGCCGTCCTTGATTACGCCGGCCGCAATATAGCTCCACTTGTCGGGGTTGCCAATCACCCACCACGGCTGAAAATTGAGCCCCGGCGTGACCTCGATCACGCGCATGCGCGGGCGCGACCACAGCGGCTTGACAACCACGTTGAGGATGATGGCCTGAGCGACCCACACGGCAAGCACCATCAGCGCCCAGCGCGTGAGCTCGTCGGAGTCGGTGTCGCGCGTGAGGCGATAGACGACAAGGTTGGCAGCGATGACCAGCACAAACGTCAGCACCAACTGGACAGCGATGAGTTTGCCGCCAACCTTCAGGGACGAGACGATCTCGTAGCCGGCCAGGCCAACGTTGACGAGGATGCCGAGCACGGCGAGCCATTTGCTCCCCCTGGAGTCGGGACGCACCGCGCGCACGAGCATAACGCCCGCGACGCTCGCCGTCAGCTCAAACGGCAGCTCGCCGGCGGCCTCGATAAAGCGGCCGTACATGCTGCCGATGTTGAACAGCGCGCTCGAGATCTGATAATCGAAGAAACTGCCCACGCCCAGACAAAGGCACAGGACAACCGCGATAATGGCGACATCTTTCTTATAGATATATCCGAACATGCTTTCCTTTCGATGAAACCAGAGCGCCCAAATGGGGTGTTTGCAGCGTCGACCCACTAGTCGTCATCGCTGACGCCCAGCTGCTGCAGCAGCATGAGCGCCGCGGCCACGGGGCCGGTGCCGTCGTTGGCGTCGAGACCGCGACCCAGGCCGCTGCCCGCACCGGCGCCCGCCTTGTAGGGCACCGACAGCTTGCGGCTCTTGGGGAAGTTCACCGCGCCATAGCGATTCTTGAACTCAAAGGCTACCTTCTTGGGAACGTCAACCCCCAGGAAGGTAATGCGTCCGCCGCTGAGCGTGACGCTCTCGAGCCCCAGGCGCTCGCCGCGAATGCGGATGCGCGCGCGGTTGAACAGGTTGAGCCCCGCCAACGGCAGCTCACCGTGCGCGGCCTCGGTCTCTTCCTGTACCTCGTCGATGCTCTCCAGGTCCTCGGCCGCCGCGAGCTTGCGGTACACGAGCACGCGCTGGTCCACCGCCGGCAGGTACTCCTCGGACAAGAAGTAATCGGCCGGCAGGTTAATGCCCACGCTCGCCGCCTCCACGCCGGCGTCGTCATCGCCGCGCGCCTCGGCCACGGCCTGGCCCAACATCTGCGTAAACAGGTCAAAGCCCACGCTCGACAGGTTGCCGTGCTGCTCAGCGCCCATCAGCGAACCGGCGCCGCGAATCTCCAGGTCGCGCATGGCGATACGCATGCCGCTGCCCAGGTCCTGGAACTCGGAAAGTGCAGTCAGGCGCGCCGTGGCCTCCTCGGTGAGCGGCAGCTCGCCCGGGAACATAAAGTATGCGTAGGCCTGCGTGGCCGAGCGGCCCACACGGCCCTTGAGCTGGTAGAGCTGTGCTAGACCCAGGCGCTGCGAGTCCTCGATGATGAGCGTGTTGGCGCACGCGTTGTCGATACCGCTCTCAACGATGGTCGTAGCAATGAGCACGTCGATCTTTTTGGTCGCGAACTCGATCATCACGTCCTCGACCTCGCGCGGGCTCATCTTGCCGTGCGCCACGCCCACGCGCGCCTCGGGCGCGGCCTCGTGCACGCGCGCCACGGCGTCGTCAATGGTCTTGACGCGGTTGGACACGTAGTACACCTGGCCGCCGCGACCCACCTCCAGGCGAATCGCCGCGCTCACCACGTCGGGGTCGTACTCCCCCACGTGCACGATCACGGGACGGCGCCCGGTCGGCGGCGTGGTGATCAGGCTCATGTCGCGCACGCCGCTCGTGGCCATCTGCATGGTACGCGGGATGGGCGTGGCCGAAAGCGTGAGCACGTCGATCTGCTCGCGCAGGTTCTTGAGCTGCTCCTTGTGCTGCACACCAAAGCGCTGTTCCTCGTCGATGATCACCAGGCCCAGGTTCTTGGGGTTCACATCGGCCGAAAGCAGGCGATGCGTGCCGATGAGCACATCGATCGTGCCCTCGGCAAACGCCTTGAGCGCGCGCTTTTGCTGCGCCGGGGTGCGGAAGCGGCTGAGCACCTCGACCTCCAGGCCAAACGGGGCAAAGCGCTCAAAGAACGTCTCGTAGTGCTGCTGGGCCAGAATGGTCGTGGGGCAGAGCACCATGACCTGGCGACCGGAGTCCACGCACTTAAACGCCGCGCGCAGGGCGACCTCGGTCTTGCCAAAGCCCACGTCTCCGCACAGCAGGCGGTCCATGGGCTTGGGCGCCTCCATATCGGCCTTAATATCGGCGATGGCCTCCAGCTGATCGCGCGTCTCGTCGTAGGGGAAGCTCTGCTCCATCTCGATCTGCTCGGGCGTGTCGGGCGGGCAAGCGATACCGGCAATCGAAGAGCGGCGCGTATACAGATCGACCAGGTCAAACGCCAGCTTTTTGGCGTTCTTGCGCGCCTTGTTGGTGGCACGCGTCCAGTCGGCGGTGTTGAGCCTGGTCAGGCGCGGCTTGTCGCCGTCGGGACCAACGTAGCGCGTAATGCGGTCAACCTGCTCCAGCGGCACGTAGAGCTTGTCGCCGTCGGCATATTCCAGCAAAAAGTAGTCGCGCTCCTTGCCGCCCACTTCCTGGCGCGCGATCTCGCTAAAGAGCGCGATGCCATGCGTTGCATGCACTACGTAGTCGCCTGGCTTAAAGGGGAAGGTGATCTGCGTAATATCGACCTTGCGGCGGCTGCGGGCGCGGTTGGCGTCCATGCGAGCGTTGAGGTCGGCGATCGAGAAAACGGCCAGATTGGCATCGGGCACCACCACGCCCTGCGGCAGGGCGGCGTCCACAAAGGTCACGCGCCCGCGCGAGATGGTGGGCACGGCGGCGCCGGCGGCAGCCTGGGCGGCACCTGCCTCGAGCGAGCGGGCGTTGAGCGCGTCGGCCTTGCGTTCGCGAATTGCAGCATGAGCATCCTGGCGGACAGCACGATCGGCAGAATCCGCCGCCGCCACGCGCACACGGTCGCCAATAGCGCCCGCGTTTTCGGGCGCGGCCGTCAGCGACTCCTCAAAGGTAATACCCTCATCGCCAAAGGTGAGCTCCATCGACTCGCGCGCACCGCGGTCGGGGATGGCAAACACGCAGGCATAGCGCTTGCCCACGACCTCCTGGATGCGCGTCATAAAGCGATTGTCCGAGCCCGCGATGGCCGGCTGCTCAATCTTGAGCTCTGCCGTCACCGCACCGCCGGCACGAATCAAGCTCACGTAGTTAAGGCGCTGCTGGGCACCAAAGTCGAGTTGCTGGGCGCGCACGTACAGACCGTCCAAGCGGTCAATCCCCGCCTCGCCGGCGCGTGCCTCGATATCCTCGTAGGCGCGCAGGCAGTCATCGAACAGCGAGCGCGGCTCGGACAGGACCACAAGCGCCTTGCCGCTCACGTGCGCCAACGGGCTCACGGTCTGGCCGTACATCACCGGCAAAAAGCGGTCGAGCTCGGGCGTGACGATGCGCGCGTCCACCATCTCGAGCAGCGCCGCCAGCTTGCTATCGCTCTGGCTGGCGCGATAGAGCGCCACATGCATGTTGTGGACGGCCTCGTCGGTGAGCGCCAGCTCGCGGCACGGGAAGATCTCGATGCTGTCCTCGTTGCCGATGGTTTGACCCGTAGAGCTCACCATGCGGCGGATGCGGTCGATCTCGTCGCCAAAGAACTCAATGCGCACGGGTGCTTTTTCCTGCGCGGGGAACACCTCGACGGTATCGCCGTGCACACGGAACAGGCCGGGCGCGTCGGCGGCACCTGCATTGGTGTAGCCCATGCCCACCAGGCACTGCGGCACCTCGTCGAAGGGAATCTCCTCGCCCACCGCAAAGGTGGTGGACTCCCAATAGCGGCTCTCGACCGGCGGCACGCAACGCAGTAGCGCGCGGGCCGAGGCGACCATGATGCAGTTATCGCCGCGCACGATGCGCCCTAAAGCCTCGCAGCGTTGGGCCACCACGGCGTCGTCGGGCGCCTGCTCACGCCATGGATAGTCTTTGCGCTCGGGAAAGCGGCACACATGCGCCAGACCCACATAGGCGGCCAGGCTGCGCGCGGCGCGATCGGCCGCGTCCTCGCCGCTCACGATGTAGACCGTGGGGCGCGGACGACGCGCAAACTGGGCGGCCGCCATGAGCGTACGGCCCGACTGCGACACGGCCAGCGTCACGTCCTCGCCGGCATCGAGTCCGGCCTCGACGGTCTGCAAGGCCTCGGCAGTGTAGAGCTGCGCGGCTATACGGTGAATGAGCATGCTGTTCCTCCGGCATCGCAACGCCAAAAGCCCGCCGGGGCAAGCTCGGCGGGTCGTACGTCAAATACATTGTCTGTCATGGTAGCGCATGGAGAGGACTCCAGCTCAAGCGTACGCCCAGCCCCGCAACAAAAACGCCAGACGGAGATGCGTTCCGCCCTACCCCGCTACGCGCACGCTGGGGCACAAATCTGCCAGCGGACACTCGTCACACTTGGGTTTGCGGGCGTCGCAGATCTCGCGGCCAAAGGTGATCCACTGATGGTTGACCGACTCCCAATACTCGTGCGGCAAAATCTTGAGCAGATCCTGCTCGGTCTTGAGCGGTTCCTTGGCATGCGTCTTGGGACTCAGCATCAGGCGGTGCGCAATGCGGTTGACGTGCGTGTCCACCGCAATGCCCTCTACGATGCCATACCCCACGTTGAGCACGATGTTCGCCGTCTTGCGTCCCACGCCCGGCAGCTTCACGAGTTCCTTCATGTCGGCCGGCACCTCGCCGCCATAGTCGGCGACGATCATCTGCGCGGCCTCGACGGCATGCTTGGCTTTGCTCTTGTAGAAGCCGAGTGACCTGATGGTGTCCGCCACGTCAGCTACGCTCGCCCCGGCCATGGCCTCGGGCGTGGGCCACTGGGCAAACAGCCGCGGCGTCACCTTGTTGACCTGCGCATCGGTCGTTTGTGCCGAGAGCAGCACCGCGATCAGCAGGCGGAAGGGATTCTCGTGGTCCAAAAAGCACTCGACCGGGCCATAGCGACGGTTGAGGCGCTCACACACCTCGATGGCGCGCTCGCGCTTGGCGGCATTGGTCTCGCGTGGCATAACGACTCCTCGGCTCAACGGCACAATAAACTTATGGGCACAATTGTCCCACGTCCGAGACGCTTACGCCTCCAAGAATGCGCCGGTCTGGCGGCCCCACAGGCTCGCGTACTCGCCACCCGCCTCGACAAGCTGCGCATGCGTGCCGTCCTCGACAATCTCGCCATCGGCCAGCACCACAATGCGGTCGAGCGCCGCCACGGTGGACAGGCGGTGCGCCACCACAATGGAGGTACGTCCACGCATCAGGTTTTCGAGCGCCTCCTGCACCAGCGCCTCGGACTCGCTGTCGAGGGCAGAGGTCGCCTCGTCGAGCACCAGAATCGGCGCGTCGGTTAGGATGGCGCGGGCGATAGCCACGCGCTGACGCTGGCCGCCCGAGAGCTTAACGCCGCGCTCGCCCACCATGGTGTCAAAGCCACGGGGCAAGCGGTCGATAAACTCCAGGGCATTGGCCAGGCGCGCGGCCTCGCGAATCTGCTCGTCGGTGGTGTTGGGACGACCGTAGGCAATGTTTTCGCGAATGGAGCGGTGAAACAGCAGCGCCTCCTGCGGCACGTAGGCAACCTGGCGGCGCAGGCTCTGCTGCGTGCAGCGCGAGACGTTCTGGCCGTCCACGAGCACGCGGCCGCCCTGCACATCGTCCAAGCGCAACAGCAGCTTGGTGAGCGTCGACTTGCCCGAGCCCGATTTACCCACCAGGCCCACGCGCTGGCCCGCCGCCACGTGAAGCGTCAGGTCGTCGAACACGTTCTCGCCCGCCGCGGCGTCACGATATGCAAAGCTCAGGTGCTCAAAATCAATCGCACCTTCGGTCACTTTAAGCTCGGGAGCGTTCTCGTCGTCTGCCACCAGACGCGGCTCGTCCAGCACGCGCGTCATCTCGGCCGCATCACCGAGC
>CAKXKM010000022.1:18078-24192 GCA_934876235.1 Collinsella sp. AF02-46-1
AGCTTACGTAGTTCAGACGCATGGTGAGGTTATAGGTGTAGGTAAAGATCATGACGAGCGAGCCGGCCGAGATGCCAAACCACGCGTTGCCGCCCGCCACGAACACACTCACCACGGCCATGGTGATGACGATAAGGCCCGAGGTCGTAAAGTTGCGCTGCATCATGGCGTGCATCGAGACCGTCTCGGCGTCGCGCGCGGCACGATCGGCGGCGTCGAACAGATCGCGTTCAAAGTCCTCGCGCCCGCAGGTCTTGACGGCCAAGATGTTCGTGACCGCGTCGGAGAGCACGCCCGAGAGCTTGTTCTGGGCGGCGGACGTCGCGGCCGAAAGCGGCATGATGCGCTTGTACATAAGCCAGACAAACGCGATGTAGACGACCATGATGCACACCAGGATCACGGTAAACGTCGGCACCACCGGGGCGAGTGCGGCCACGGTGCAGATGACCGAGGTGATGGTGGGGATGAGCGAATACACCGTCACGTCGACCAGACCGGTGTAGCCGCTCATAAAACGGCTTGTCTGGCTCACAAGCGATCCGCCAAAGCGGCTGGTATGGAATGTCATGGATTGGTTGGAGAGTGTGTCAAAGCACAGGCGCGCCAGGTGATAGTTGCCCGCGATCTCGAGCTTGTAGACGGTGTAGTCCTGCAGCTTGGAGAGGATCTGGCCCACCAGGTTGACGAGCACGAGCGCCAGAATGTAGGGACCGAAGACCTCAAACACCTGGTCACCCGCCACGGGACCGGCTTGAACGCGGTCGACAATGAGGGCCATCACATAGGTATTGGCAAACGTCAGCAAAAAGATGTAGCCCGCCGACGAGAACACCGAGAGAAAGACAATCAGCGGCTGCGTGCGCGTGACATCCCAAAAACGCTGTAGCGTGCGGCGCACGGTGGAGCGTTTGAGCGGGCTGGTGCTTCTCTGAGACATGGGCTTCCTTTCGCGTCTGATAGGGCGAAACGCCATTGTTGCACATTGAAGCGCACTTCAGGCAAGCACGATGCGAAAAGCAGCGGGGCATCCGCGTTTGCGCCGGCGCCCCGCCGTCTTGTTGCAATTAGTCCTCGTCTTCTTGGTCTGTGGGAAAGCCCGCGGGCGTGAGCCCCAAGATCTCATCGGCTTGGTCGGCGTCTTCCAGCGCGTCGATGTCCTTGAGCTTGCGCTCCATGACGTTGGTGCGCGTGGTAATGATGCCCTCGACCGTTTTGCCCGCGGTCTCGATCTGCTGCTGGACGCGGCGCAGCGCCTTTTGATAGCGCGGCAGCTCGGCCTTGACAGCGGAGAGCACGCGCAGTACATCGTCGGTGCGTTTTTGCAGCTTAAACGTTTGGTAACTCATCTGCAGGCTGTTGAGAATGGCCGCCATGGTGCTAGGGCCGGCAACGTTGACATGATAGTCGCGGCCCAGGGTCTCGATAAGCCCGGGGCGGCTGACGACCTCAGCGTACAGCCCCTCAAACGGAACGAACATGATGCCAAAGTTGGTGGTCACGGGCACGCTCAGATACTTTTCGCAGATGTCCTTTGCCTCACGCTTGACCATAGCGTCAAGCGTCTTGCGCGCGGCGGCGACGGCATCCGCGTCGCCCGACTCCTGGGCATCGAGCAGATGCTCGTACGCGTCGCCCGGGAATTTGGAGTCAATCGGCAGCAGTACGGGGTCGCCCTCGTCTACCGGCAGCTTGACGGCAAACTCAACACGCTCCGAGGCGCCGGGCTTGGTGGCAACGTTTTCCAGATACTGATCGGGTGTGAGGATATCCGCCAGGATCGCGCCCAGCTGCACCTCGCCCAAAATGCCGCGCGCCTTGACGTTACCCAGCACGCGCTTAAGGTCGCCCACGCCAGTGGCGATAGATTGCATGTCGCCCAGGCCCTTGTACACGGCCTCGAGCTGGTCGCTCACCTGCTTAAACGATGCAGACAGACGGTCGTTGAGCGTGCGAGAGAGCTTCTCGTCCACCGTCGCACGCATCTGATCGAGCTGCACGTTGTTGTCTTTGCGGATGGCGCCCAGCTGAGCATCGACCGTCTCGCGCACCTTGTCCAGGCGATGCTCGATGCCCTCGCGATTGGCGCCGAGCTGTTGGGCCGTCTCACGGCGCAGGTCATCCATCCGGTCACCAGCTTGCGAGAACTCGCGTGCGATGGCCAGGTAACGTTGCTGCTCCACGGCCGCATCGGTCGTCTGCTGCTGCGCGATGGCATTGGCCGTGCGGCGTGTTTCGGCCAGCGCGACGTTCAGGGCATCGAGCGCGTTGTTGGCCTGCTCGAGTGCTGCCAGCGTTTCCGCGCTACTGTCGCCACGCTCCCGCAACTCGGCACGAAGGCCCTTGAGCTGCAGGGCACAGGCCGCAGCGACCCCCACCGCCACCAAAGCAATCACAATAAGTGCAATATCAATTGCAGACATAAACTCCGCCCAACAAACCCAATCGATCATCAATCAAAACCGCGATCAATCTTACCCCGCCACACACACGGATCACTCACTGCCTTGCAGACAAATTTCTCTTAGAGCCGCGGACGCTAAAACGCTAACTCTCCCAGCCGGCGCGGATGGTTGTTATGACGTCATCTAGGCGCTGGCCCAGGGCCGCTAGATGTTGGAGCACCTCGTTGGGCGATGCACCGTTGAGGATGCACGTGAGGGCATACGACGCCAGAAAGATGGCCGCAAGCCCCAACGGGATGAGCACGATCATCGCCAACGTACGCAGGCGCTGGGCCCAGCGACGGCGACGCGCACGATGCTTGTCGAACGCGAGCTCCTGCGCATATGAATCTTGCTGTACGGAATAGGCCTCTGGCGCCGATTCACACCCGGGCACAGCTGCAGGTACAGCAGCGGGCACGACGTTTTGCACGGGCGCCTGGTTGGCAACCCCTTGCATTTGCATCTCCATGAGTCGTTGCTGCTGACGCAGCATGCGCTCAGCTTGTTGCTGCGGAGTCTCAAGAAACAGATCCATGCTGGCCTCCAAAATCGGAGCATTCGACGCTTACGACCAGCATCCCGCACCGCCATGACCGCGACAACGCAATCGCCGGCAATAGCCACAAAGTTTCTTTTGCTCAAAAGCTGTCGAAAAGCTCAACAACTCCCCTACCAGCACTTTCTCTGAGCTTTTTTCGCCAGCAATCTTTTGGCCTTCCACTCTTACGCCAACTGACCAAAATCTAACCAAAAGCTTGACGAAAATTGTGGAGACCGGGACCCCACAAAAACGTGCCGCCCCAAAAAGGGGCGGCACACAACCTTTTTTATCAGCTTTTCTGTATCGAGCACGCGACGACCCAACGCCGGAGCGCAAGGCGGGGAAATACCTTTACCTCGCGCGACTCTGCGAAGCCGTGAGCGAGAGGGAAAGGTATTTCCCCGCCCTGCGCTCCGCAGCAGCCAGCGTCACGCGCTAGTAGTTCACCACCTGCTCCTCAAAGTACGCCTTGGGGTGGTTACACACCGGGCACACCTCAGGTGCCTCGGCACCAACGTGCAGATGTCCGCAGTTCAGGCACTTCCACACCTTTACGCCCTCACGCTCAAACACCTCGCCCGACTCGATGCGCTCGACGAGCTTGTTGTAGCGCTCCTCGTGGGCCTTCTCGACGGCGGCGACACCACGGAACTTTGCGGCAATCTCGGCAAAGCCCTCTTCCTCGGCGGTCTTGGCAAACTCGTCGTACATCGTGGTCCACTCGTAGTTCTCACCCGCGGCGGCATCGCGCAGATTGTCCAGGGTATCGGGGACGGCGCCATCGTGCAGATACTTAAACCACAGTTTGGCGTGCTCGGACTCGTTGCCAGCCGTCTCGGCAAAGATGTTCGAGATCTGAACGTAGCCGTCCTTCTTTGCCTTGGAGGCATAGTAGCGATACTTGGTGTGTGCCTGGGACTCACCGGCAAAAGCGGTCTCGAGGTTCTTCTTGGTTTGGGAATTCTCAAAATCCATAGGTGTACTTCCCTTCAACGCATGCCGCCCGTAGGCTTCGAGCGGCCTCGTCTTTAGGATGCCCTCATGTCGGAAATCTAAACCTTACAATCCTGTTCTTCAGATTTGCACGGGCTAGATGCTCAGCCAGCGATCGCCCTCGGCTCGGCAAAAGCCCTCACGCTCCAGGTCGGCCAGAATGCCCGCGACAAGCTCGCGCTCGACCGGTCCGCGCCCAGCCGCCGCTTCCATATCGTTAACGCCCACCACGGCATCAGCAAGCATAATCCCCGCCGGTTGGCCATCGCGCGCTGCCAGCAACATGCGCACGATATGCGCGCGCTTTTGGCGACGTGAGCCCTCAAACTTTGATTGACGGCTATAGCCCGCCGAGCGCCTGGACGGATTGGGCAACGTCTTTTTTAGATATGCGCCGTAATCCAGCAACGCGTAATACCACGCGCGCGGCGTGTCGGCATCATCGAGCGGCACGGCAAAGGGAGCGATCTCGTCGGTCGCCGCACCGGGGACCGCCGGACAGGCCGCCTGAATCAGCGGCACCAGCTCGCGGTCGGGAACAGCCGGTACATCGGGAAAGAAGTGATGCAGAAAGACCGTGCGCACGTTGGTCTCCAGATACACGCCTGGAAGGTCAAACGCAAACGACCGGATACCTTGCGCCGTTGCCGGGCCAATACCAGGCAGAGCGACCAAGTCACGCGTCTCACGCGGAAACTCACCGTCCCAGTCCTCCACAACGCGCTGAGCGGCCTTGTGGAGCGCCAGAGCGCGTCGGTTGTAGCCCATGCCCTGCCAAGCGTCCAAAACATCGGAAGGCGCGGCTTGGGCAAGCGCCTGCACGGTCGGAAAGCGATCGAGCCACGCCGGCATACGCGTCTCCACGCGTGGCACCTGTGTTTGCTGCAACATGACCTCAGAAAGCCAAATGATGTACGGATCGCGCGTGCGGCGCCACGGAAGGTCGCGATAACGCAGGACCCCTTCCGAACGAATCATCGAACGAAAGGGGTCCTGAATCATATCTATGCTCCTTATGCGGCGCTATTCCTCCCGGCATGTATACGCACAGGTGGCGTACTCGGGAAACGCTTCGCGGTCGGCGAACTTGGGATCGACGGCCGGGAACTGGCGGTGAGCGACGATGTCGCCGAGCGAAACGGAATCGAGGTAGTCGCGCATCAACGCTTGAGCTCCGGCCCACAGGGGATGATAGCAGCACGTGCCCATGCGCGCACAGTCGCCATCGGGTGCGGTGCAATCATTCATAACCATAGGGCCCTGAACGGCCTCGACGACCTGACGAATGGTGACGTCGTCCGGACTGACCTTGAGACGCATGCCACCGTGGACGCCACGCAGGCTCTCCACAATACCGGCCTGGACCAAACCGTGCTGAATCGAGCGGGCAAACGAATACGGAACATTGACCTCTTCGGCAGCGGTGCGAACAGAAAGCAAACGCTCCGGATCCTCGGCAAGCATCGCCAGCATACGAAGGGCGTAATCAGTCTTCCTCGATATGTCCATTTTTCCCCTTTCAAGGAATACGAACAGCTCGAACGAGCTCCGGGGCCGAGCTTGTGTCGAGACGCTAAATGACCGCTAGGACATCCAAATGGTAAATCGGATATCCACTGAGTGCCGCGCTTGGAGCGAAATGCATCAGATGCGGCCTACAGTGCAATTTAGTATAACCTAACCCCCTGTCTCGTTGAACAGGTGTTGCGCAACAAAGCTGTTGTTTAGACAGATATGCTTATTAGATTTTACTTGCGTTCCCGAAGGGGCGGGGATTCTGGGCGAAGATGCGCCAGGGCGATCGTTCTATCGAAACAAAGTGCATCAAACGCAAAAAGCCACGTCCGAAGACGTGGCTTTAATTGCGTTGGCGGGAAGTACGGGGCTCGAACCCGCGACCTCCGACGTGACAGGCCGGCGCTCTAACCAAACTGAGCTAACTCCCCAGGCAGACGTTCGCGTTTGTTTCCGCTCGCGTGCGCTGCGGGGATTAGTATACACAGAAGTCTGTCCGGCGCGCAACAACTTTTTTGAAAAAATTTTTGGGGCCATCCGGGAGGGTCTCCGGCGCTGGGGGCGGGGGTTAAGTTTGCTGCTCTACAGTCCTGCGCAAGACGGAAAGCACATTAAGTG
>CAKXKM010000023.1:0-4148 GCA_934876235.1 Collinsella sp. AF02-46-1
CCTTACATCGTCGTTTTCCTGAACAAGTGCGACATGGTCGACGATGACGAGCTCATCGACCTCGTCGAGATGGAGACCCGTGAGCTCCTCTCCGAGTACGATTTCCCCGGCGACGACATCCCCGTCATCCGTGGTTCCGCTCTGGGCGCTCTCGAGGGCGACGCCAAGTGGATGGACGCTATCCGCGAGCTCATGAACGCCGTCGACGAGTACATCCCGACGCCTGCTCGTAACAACGACCTCCCGTTCCTGATGGCCGTTGAGGACGTTATGACCATCTCCGGCCGTGGTACCGTTGCTACCGGCCGTGTCGAGCGCGGTGAGCTCAAGCTCAACGAGCCCGTTGAGATCGTCGGCATCAAGGATACCCAGAACACCGTCGTTACCGGTATCGAGATGTTCCGTAAGTCCATGGACTTCTGCGAGGCTGGCGACAA
This sequence comes from Collinsella sp. AF02-46-1, assembly GCA_934876235.1. Classification (GTDB taxonomy): domain Bacteria; phylum Actinomycetota; class Coriobacteriia; order Coriobacteriales; family Coriobacteriaceae; genus Collinsella. Next base: position 438 of record CAKXKM010000023.1, read on the forward strand.
CGTCGGTCTGCTGCTCCGCGGCATCAAGCGCGAGGACATCGAGCGCGGCCAGGTTCTCTGCAAGCCCGGTTCGGTTACCCCGCACACCAAGTTCACCGGCGAGATCTACGTTCTGACCAAGGAGGAGGGCGGCCGTCATACCCCGTTCTTCGATGGTTATCGTCCTCAGTTCTACTTCCGTACCACCGACGTTACCGGTACGGTCAAGCTCCCCGAGGGCACCGAGATGGCTATGCCTGGTGACCACATCACCATCGAGGGCGACCTCATCCACCCGATCGCCATGGAGGAGGGCCTGCGCTTCGCTATCCGCGAGGGTGGCCACACCGTCGGTTCGGGCATCGTCTCCACGATCATTGAGTAAATTAGCTCTTTGATATAGCTGACTTAGAGAACCCGGCACTTATATGGGTGCCGGGTTCTTTTCTGCAATGGATATTGAGCCGTTGCTGGTGTCGAGAGGATCGATAATGGTCCTGGATGCACCGTCGATTAGATCTCGATGGCTTCATTGATGTGTTCCAAATATGAATGGATCCACCGAGAACCAATTGACTCGAGGTTTTCATTGACAGCACTTACGTGGAGCTGATAAAGTAACAACTCGTGCCCGTACGGGGCGGAAATGAAAGGTTCAGGATACATGCGTACTCTAGTTACTCTTGCGTGCACTGAGTGCAAGCGCCGCAACTATACGACCACCAAGAACAAGTCGACCATGCCTGATCGTATGGAGATCAAGAAGTATTGCCCCTGGTGCCGTCACCACACGCTGCACAAAGAGACTCGCTAGTCTCTAGTCACATACGCCAGTAGTTCAATTGGTAGAGCATCGGTCTCCAAAACCGAGTGTTGAGGGTTCGAGTCCTTCCTGGCGTGCCAGTCATTATTCCGTAAGCTCCCAATTGGGGGCTTACGGTTTACTCATGTATAAGCGCATTGCGCGGAGGTAACCCAAATGGCCAACAAGAAGAACAAGAAGAAGGCACAGCAGCAGGCGCCTGCCAACAACGCTGCCGCCAACTCCAAGGTTGAGGCCAAGAAGGCCGTTGCCAAGAAGAGCGAGAAGGCTGCGAAGTCTAAGAAGAACGAGAAGCCTGGTTTCTTCGCCCGCACCAAGAAGTATTTCGCTTCGGTGAAGTCCGAGATGAAGCGTGTCACGTGGCCTGACAAGAAGGAGCTCGTGAACTACTCGGTCGTCGTTTGCGCTTCTCTGGTCGTCGTCGGCGTCGTCATCGCTCTGCTCGATGCTGGCTTTGGCGAGGCTCTTGCTCTGTTCTCCGGATTGAGGGGCTAAACCATGTCTAAGCGTTGGTACGTCGTTCACACTTACTCTGGATACGAGAACCGCGTTAAGTCCGATCTCGAGCATCGCATCGAGACTATGGGCATGCAGGACCGTATCTTTGATATCGAGATTCCTATGGAGCGCGTCACCGAGATTAAAGAGGGTGGCAAGCGTGAGACCAAGGATTCCAAGATTTTCCCGGGTTATGTCCTGGTCCGCATGGAGATGGATGACGATGCTTGGACGTGCGTTCGTAACACGCCTGGCGTCACTGGTTTCCTGGGCGGCAACGGCAAGCCCGCTCCGCTTTCCCGCGACGAGTACAACAAGATGACTCGTCGTCCCGGTAAGGGCGATTCGCCCAAGCGCACCTCGGTCGATATTCAGGTCGGCACGTCCGTCCGCGTCACCGATGGCCCGCTTACCGATTTTGATGGCAAGGTCTCCGAGGTTAACACCGAGGCTGGCAAGCTCAAGGTCACGCTGATGATCTTTGGCCGCGAGACGCCGGTCGAGCTCGACTTTAACCAGGTCGCTGTCATCGCTTAAGTTTTCGTCCGTTCGCGCGAGCGTGCTTCTTCTGTGACTGCTCATCTCAGGAGTGCTTCTAACACGTGCGTGCTTACGATATAGCAAGTACTTCACACTCGTGATTCGAAAGGAATGACCATGGCTGAGAAGAAGGTTGCCAACGTCATTAAGCTCCAGATTCCTGCTGGTGCAGCTAACCCCGCTCCTCCCGTCGGCCCCGCCCTGGGCGCTGCTGGCGTGAACATCATGCAGTTCTGCCAGGCCTTTAACGCCGAGACGCAGGACAAGAAGGGCGACATCATCCCCGTTGAGATCTCTGTCTACGAGGATAAGTCCTTCTCCTTCATCACCAAGACCCCGCCGGCGGCTCACCTCATTAAGAAGGAGCTGAACCTCAAGTCTGGTTCCGCTAAGCCCCAGGCCGACAAGGTCGGTCAGCTCTCCCAGGAGCAGCTCACCAAGATCGCCGAGATCAAGATGCCGGACCTCAATGCCAACGACATTGACGCCGCCAAGAAGATCATCGCCGGTACCGCCCGCTCCATGGGCGTCACCATCGCTGAGTAGCGATTTCTTTAGGTAATGACGGGTGCTCCGACCGGGGCGCCCGTTATATGTGTGCAATAGGGCACACGATACGATGTGGGAGGGCTCACGCCCGTTTAACCACAGGAGGTAATGCACATGGCTAAGCATGGTAAGAGCTATAACGCCGCTGCCGAGAAGATCGACCGCGCCGCGCTCTACACCCCCCTTCAGGCTGCCAAGCTCATCAAGGAGCTCGACACCGCCAAGTTCGACGAGACCGTCGAGGCCCACTTCCGTCTGGGCATCGATACTCGTAAGGCTGACCAGAACATCCGTGGTTCCATCTCCCTGCCCCACGGCACCGGCAAGACCGTTCGTGTTGCCGTCTTCGCCGAGGGCGAGAAGGCCCGCGAGGCCGAGGCTGCCGGCGCCGACATCATCGGTTCCGACGAGCTCGTCGCCCAGATCCAGAAGGGCGAGATCAACTTCGACGCTGCTATCGCTACGCCGAACATGATGGCCAAGGTTGGCCGCATCGGTAAGATCCTTGGTCCCCGTGGCCTCATGCCGAACCCCAAGCTCGGCACCGTGACCATGGACGTCGCCAAGATGGTCTCCGAGCTCAAGGCTGGCCGCGTTGAGTATCGTGCCGACCGTTACGGCATCTGCCACGTGCCCCTGGGCAAGAAGTCCTTCTCTGAGCAGCAGCTCGTCGAGAACTACGCCGCCCTGTACACCGAGATCCTGCGCGTCAAGCCCTCTTCTGCTAAGGGCAAGTACGTCAAGTCCATCTCCGTGTCTTCCACCATGGGCCCTGGCGTCAAGGTCGATCCCGCTGTCCAGCGTGACTTCCTGGCTGAGTAACTTTTAGTTACTGCCTGAGCAAAGCAAGCATTGCTAAAGAAACCCGGTTCTGCCTCGTGCAGGACCGGGTTTCTTGCTATCTCGGGCCAAAACCGCCACAAAGGTGCCTGTTCCCTTTGTGGCGGTTACCAGGGTGTTCTGGCGGTAGAGGACTCGATTGCCTCGTGGCGCTTGAGCTCGCGGCGCATGGTTTGCGAATTGATCCAGGCTGCCTGCCAGCCACGGATGGGGTAGCTCGCTTCGTCCAGCTCAAACTGCGTATAGCCACAGGCGTTGACGATCGTTGCCCCGCATGCGTGATGACGTTCGCGTTGAAAGTCGCGACCATAGCATTGGTGCACATGCCCGTGCACCATGTAGTCGGGATTCCAGGATTCGAGTGCTGTGTTAAAGCACTCGAATCCTCGATGCGGCAGATCATCCAGATCGCCCACGCCGGCGGCGGGTGCATGGGTCAGCAGAATGTCGCAGCCGCCGACCATCCTCACTTTGCGGGACCG
>CAKXKM010000023.1:4158-22986 GCA_934876235.1 Collinsella sp. AF02-46-1
CTTGCGCACACGCTTGGCCATCTCGCGCTCGGTATACATGTTGGCACCGTCTCGGTAGCGCATGGAGCCGCCAAGCCCCGCAATGCGGACGCCGCGATACACGTACACGGTGTCTTCGACACAAATGCAGCCGCCCGGTGCATGACGCGCATAGCGGTCATCGTGGTTGCCGCGCACGTAGATGAGCGGTTTGTTGATGACCGTGACCAAAAACTCAAGATAATCCGGGTCCAGATCTCCTGCGGATAAAATCAAATCGATACCCTCAAAGCGCTCCTTGCGAAAGCACTCCCATAGGCATCGTTCTTCGGTATCGGCTATGGCAAGGATTTTCATAGGGCGCGGACCTTCGGCTCATCGTCGAGTTGCGGAATGGTGCCCACCACGTTGTCGGCCAGCCAGTCCATCTCGACGATTTGCGTGCTCGGCAGCGGGGGAAAGCCCTCGATCTGCACCACGCCGTCTTGGCTATGGAGCTCGCCGCCAAATGGATTGATGGAGCCCTCGACGATGCCATTGCGGAGGAGCTGAACAAGCTTACGCGTCTGATAGGGCAGGCCCGGAGCGTAGCGAATGTCGATGACGCCCGAGCTCATACCATACCAGTAGTTGACGGCACGAACCTGGCTGTCGTCATTGGTCTCATCCCAGGTGCCGTGCAGCAGACTTCGCACGATAAGCTCGTAGTATCGGCCCCAGTTCCATACCGGCATGGCGATGCCGGTGACCTTGCCATCGACCAGGCGGTGGAGTCCGTAGGCCGTGGGGTCTTCGAGCGACTTTGACATGTCGGCACCGGTCATGACGCTCACACCTTCGCGGCACATGGCCTCGGCAAGGCCTCCAGCGGGCACATCGCCCCAGGTCAGGATAATTTGCGCGCGGGGGTCGAGCAGCGAGGCGCCAATCGCAAAGGCGTTGATCTCGCTGAGCGCGCCCGAGGCGAAGACCGACGCGTGGTAACCGATGCGGTGGTTGTCCGCCATGCTGGCGGCAAGGGCGCCCAAGAGAAATTTGGCCTCGTACATCTTGCCAAAGTACGAACGGACGCTTTGGTGGGGAAGGCCGATAGAGCAGTTGAGGAATCGCACCTGGGGATACTCAACGGCAGCCCTGAGCGTGTATTCCATCAGGCGATGCGAGGTCGAGAAGATGACGTTGTCTCCATGTTTGACAGCCGTTTCCACGGCGGCGTAGAACACGTCCGGATCGTGGCAGTCCTCAAACGCCTCGGTGCGCACGATACCGCCAAAGTGCTCATCGAGATGCTGGCGCCCTTGATCGTGCAGGCTGTCCCAGCTCGACGTCGAACAGGGGAACTCATGGATAAAGGCGATGCGTAGGGGGTTGGCCGCCGAGTAGACGGTCTTGCCCATAAAGAAGTTGAGCACGCCGGAGGTGGGCTTGGCGGGCGCCTCTTCCTCATCGACGCTCGGCGCTTCGACAAGATCGACCTTGTCCTCGTCATTTTTGCCGGCAATGACCAGCTCGCGCCAAATCTTGCACAGGCGGTTTACGACGATGTCCGTCGGCGTATCCAGTAGACGGTCTTGGTTGTACACGTTGAGGTAGACGAGCATGGCGTCGGCGGGCGTAATGTCCAGATGGTCGCCGCCGGCGCGCAGGTAGGCGCGTTTAAAGAGTAGGAAGGTATGGCGCAGGTAGTCGACCTTTTTCTGTGGCCACTTTTCGACAAGGTCCTGGCCGAGCATCTTGGCGAGCGTCTCATAGCTTCCCTCGCGCGAGAACTCGATCTCGTATAGGGGGCAGACGCGCCAAAACGCGCAGAACTCGCCGTACAGGCGACTTTCGACGGAATCCCATGTGCCGGGGTAGAGGCGGGTGACCTTGGCCGAAACCGTCGGGGCGTCCAGGAATTTGAGGACGCTGACGCGCTTGTTGCCCTCCTGGACGTAGAACCGATGCATGAACTCGGTGACGATGATGGGGTCGCGATAGCCCTCGGTCACCTGGATGTCGTAGAGGTTGGACCACTTGCGGGCGAACTCGGTGCTAAATGGCAACAGGGGCATAAAGTTGCACGAAAAGGCAGACTGACGGCCCTTGGTAACCGTGCCGACGACCATTTCGAGCGGAATGTCCCTTAGGCCGACGCTCTCTCGCTGACCTAAGGGGAGCTGGGCAACGAGGCTATCGAGGTCCGTAAGGTACGGGTGCTCGCTTTGGCTGATGGCGCGACGGCGTCCCTGCTCGCCGCGCTTGCGTGCTTGACGATAGGCCTCTTCCATGGTGTCTACTCCCTTAGTCGTTTAAACAACGATATGAACCATGGTACCACGATGCGAAACCACCACAATGGTGCTTGTCCCCTTTGCGGTGGTTTTAGGCGATGATGGGGGCGATGGCGCGGATGCAAGCGTCGGCTGCCGTGAAAGTGGTGCTGTCGTCGCTGACGATAAAGATGATTTTGCCCTTGACGCCAAAGTCGCCGATCTCGCTAAAGAGCACGTATGGCTCCTTGTCAAAGCCAGAGATGGGAAGCACCGCGGCCTTGGTGGCGTCGGTAAGCTCATCTGCCAGCGCGTCCAACGAGGCCCACTTGGACGTGTCCTTTACGGCAACGGGCACGGCAACGCGCCCAAAGGGCATGAGGTGCACGAGCGTGTTCTTGGAGATATTTGAGTTGGGGACGATGATGGTCTGCCCGCAGGCGTCCTCGATGGTCGTATGGCGCCAGGTGATATCTTGGACCACGCCGGACACGCCGCCGACCTCGATATTGTCGCCGGGTTTGATGATGCCCATAAAGGTCACCTGCATGCCACCGATAAGATTTGACAGCGTGTCCTGAAAGCCGAGCGAGATGGCGATGCCGCCGACGCCAAGAGCGGCGACGAGGGCGTTTGCGTTAATGCCAAAGCAGTTGTCGAGGATAAAGCTGCCGCCGATCGTCCATATGACGGCGCGCGCGATGTTGATGAAGATGCTGGATGAAGGGAGTGGGTTATCGTCGCGGTTAAGCAGGTGGCGCAGGGTCTTGGACGCGACCTTGGCGGCAACGGCGGTGCCGATGGCCAAGATACCTGCCCAGATGATGTTGTGGACCCATCGTTGTGCAAAGAAATGAAGAATCGGCTCAAACAATTCCATGTAGGGAAACCTCCTAATGATCGTCCAACCATGATACCCATCAAGAAGCCCGTCCGATCAAATTCGGACGGGCTTCTGTGCTCGATATGGGGGTTAGCGAAAACCGCCGCAAAGGTATCTGCTCCTTTGCGGCGGTTTTGACGTTTGTGCAGATAAAACCTGCCAAAATTAACCTGTCCCTTTTTGGCAGGTTTTAGCTCAGCAGCATGCGGTCGTTGGCGAGCTCGCCGCCCGAGACCTCCTCAAACTTCTGCAGCAGGTCGGCCACGGTGAGCGACTTCTTTTCGTCGCCTGCCACGTCGTAGATCACATGGCCCTCGTGCATCATGATCAGACGGTTGCCCAGACGGATGGCGTCGTTCATGTTATGCGTGACCATGAGCGTGGTCAGGCGGTTCTCGTCGACGATCTCCTCGGTCAGGTTGAGCACCTTAGAGGCCGTCTTGGGGTCGAGGGCCGCAGTGTGCTCGTCGAGCAGCAGCAGGCGTGGCTTGGTGAGCGTGGCCATCAGCAGGGTGAGTGCCTGGCGCTGGCCGCCTGAGAGCAGGCCGACCTTGGCGTTGAGGCGTGTGTCCAGGCCAAGGTCCAAGCGCTTGAGCAACTCGACGTACTCGTCCTTTTCGGCCTTGGTGACGCCCCACGAAAGACCTCGACGCTGGCCGCGGCGCTTGGCGAGGGCCAGGTTCTCGGCGATCTGCATGTCGGCTGCAGTGCCGCGCATGGGGTCCTGGAACACACGGCCCAGGTACTTGGCGCGCTGCGACTCGCTCAGGCGCGAGATATCGGTGCCGTCGAGCTCAATAACGCCCGAATCGAGCGGATACACGCCGGCAATCATGTTGAGTAGCGTGGACTTGCCGGCGCCGTTGCCGCCGATCACGGTCACAAAGTCGCCGTCGTTAAGGGTGAGGTCGACGCCGGTGAGTGCGCGCTTCTCGGTGACGGTGCCCTTGTTAAAGGTCTTTTTGACGTGCGAGAGCTTAAGCATCTGCCTCATCTCCCTTCGTGTAGGAGCTGCGGAGCTTGTAGCGCTCCCAAACCACGGGCACGCACAGGGCCACGGCAACGATTACGGCGGAGAGCAGCTTCATGTCGTTGGCGTCCATGCCCAGCTGCAGCACGATAGCGCGGATGAGGAAGTACACCACGGAGCCAAAGACGGCAGAGGCAAGACGGACGCTAAACTGCGTGAGTCCGCCGGGCAGCAGGCGGCCGAGCACCTCGCCGATGACGATGGCGGCAAGACCGATAACGATGGCGCCGGTGCCCATGCCAATGTCAGCGTACTTCTGGCTCTGGCAGATGAGCGCGCCCGAAAGGCCGATAAGGGCGTTGGAGAGCACGAGGGCGATCATCTTGGTGGTGTTGGTGTTAACGCCCAGGGCGCGGATCATGTACTCGTTGTTGCCGGTGGCACGCAGCGCCGAGCCAATCTCGGTGCCAAAGAACCAGTACAGGATGGCAACGATAGCCACGGCGAGCAAGATGCCCAAGATAATGGCAACGGTGGACTGCGGCAGGCCCGTCATATGGCTGACGGATGAGAAGATGGTGCCCTTGGCAAGGATGGGCGTGTTGGATTTGCCCATGATGCGCAGGTTGATGGACCACAGGCTGATCTGCGTAAGGATTCCGGCGAGGATTGCAGGAATCTCAAAAACGGTGGTCAAGATGCCCGTGACCGCGCCCGCGATGGCGCCGGCGCACATGCCGGCCAACACGGCGAGCAGCGGGTCGACGTTGTTATTGACGATGAGCACGGCGCAGACGCAGCCGCCGAGGGCAAAGCTGCCGTCGCAGGTCATATCGGGGATGTCGAGCAGGCGGAACGTGATAAACACGCCGAGCACCATGATGCCCCAGAGGACGCCCTGCGAAACGGCGCCCTGCAATGCAATGAGCATGCTTCATACCTCCTAGGATAGGGTGGACACGTGATGTTCCATAATAGCGGTAACAATGAATATAAGAACGGCAGGCAAACGTTTTGTTATATCTGAGCCATTGGGGCGAACGCCGGTCTATGACGTTCGCCCCAATGGCTCAGATATTAAATAACACAGCTATGGCGCGAGAACGAACCCTAGATGCGTTACGGCGCATGGTGCTACTCGTCCAGAGCGGAGAGGTCGATGCCCAGAGCCTCGGCCATCTCGTCGTTCTTGACGACGACCAGGTCCTTGCTCGAGAGGTGTTTGATCGGCATATCCTCGGGCTTGGCCTCGCCCTTCAGGATCTTAACGGCCATCTCGCCCGCGGCGTAGCCCAAGTCCTCATAGTTGATGGAGAGGGTGAACAGGCCGCCGGCCTTGCACATGCCTTCCTCGCCGGTAACGAAGGGGAGCTTGTTCTCCTTGCAGATCTGGCCGACCTGCGAAGCACCCGCGGCGATGGTGTTGTCGGTGGGGGAGTAGAGCGCGTCGACCTTGCCCACGGCAGACTCGACGACGGACTGGATCTCGTTGGAGCTCGAAACGGTGAAGTCGGTGTACTCCAGGCCCAGCTTGTCGAGCTCCTTCTTGGCTGCCTTGATCTGGACGTCAGAGTTGGACTCGGCGGTGCAGTAGAGGAGGCCGACCTTCTTAACGTCGGGCAGGACCTTCTGCATCATCTCGAGCTGCTCGGCGACCGGGGTGAGGTCGGAAGCGCCCGTGACGTTGGTGCCGGGCTTGTCGTTGTCCTGGACCAGGCCGGAAGCGGCGTAGTCGGTGATGGCGCAGCCAACGATGGGGATATCGGCCGTGGCGCCGGCGGCAGCCTGCGCGGCGGGCGTAGCGATGGCATAGATCAGGTCGACGCCGTCGCCTACGAACTTGTCGGCAATGGACTTACACGTGGACTGGTCGTTCTGGGCGTTCTTCTGGTCGATCTTGACCTTAAGGCCACTCTTCTTGATGGCCTTGACGAAGCCGTCGTTGGCGGCATCGAGCGCGGAGTGCTCGGTGAGCTGCAGAACGCCGATGGTGTAGTCGGAATCGGCGGCAGCGGAGCCGGAACCAGAGTTGCCACCGCATCCGGCGAGCGGGGCGAGCGCGAGCAGGCCGGCGGAGACAAGAAGGCTCCTGCGGCTGATGGTGATGTCCTTCATATCATTACCCCCAGTATAAAAATGGCTGGAAACACTGCACTAGGAAAAAGTGCAAGTGGGACTATAGTAACGCCGTTGTCCATTTTTACAACATCCTGGCGAGTTTTTTAATACTGAACTGGACGGGCGGTGCTGAGGAATGACGGACGGTAACGGGGCTTACGCTGCGGGCGCGGGGCTGTCTTCTTCGTCTAGCGCGGCAAAGAGTTTCTTGCCGTCGAGCAAACGCGTGCTGACGTTTCTCATGCGGCTGACCTCAACGGTGCGCAGGGTGTCGTCGGCGCCTCGGGTGTCGTAGACCGTTCCCAGCAGATACGAGACGCCATCGCGCTGCCTGATTGCAAAGGGCCGGACCGTCATCCGCACCACCTCGGTTTCGCCCCGGGTCAGGACGTTTGAGATATCAAAGCTGACGGTTGTTCCATGGTCGATGGCCTGTTCGACGAGCTCGCACGTGTCGATACGCTTGGCGCGCGGACGCGTTGTCTTGACGGGCGCGTCGTTGGCGGCCGGTGCCGGTTCGGGCATATCGAGGTAGCCGCGAACATCGGCGCTCGCCATGGCGACCAGGTGCTGCGCCATGCTCTTTCGAATGGCTATGGGCGTCGATCGGTTGCGCATGATCATGCCGTGGAGCCGTATGATCTCCTCGTCAGCAAGTGGGCGGGTGAGGAGCCGATAGCCCACGCCGCGTTTATAGTCGATTTCGTATCCGGCGTGACGAAGTGCGGATATCGAGGTATAGATGCTGCGGCGTGCCGCCGAGATGGGCATACGGGCGGGGTCGTCGGGATGGGCGAGGAGCTCGACCAGCTCGTCGGAAAGCAGCGCCTTGTCCTCGCCGGTGTTCTCGCTCAAGAGCTGCAGGATGCGTACGGCGCGATAGGCTGCCATCGAGGCGGAGCCCCTGGTCGTGGTCTCGTAGTTTTCAACAACGGCTTCGGTCATAGTGCCCACGTCCTTTCCTTTTTTGGTGATGGCAGACCAGAGCCTAGGGCGCGGAGCCTGGCCAAGGACACGTGGCGCCTTGGACGGTCGATGGTTGTCGGCAAACGGCGGGTCGAGTTTTCAACAACCCTGCCTAACTGACCAAAACCTTGCCAAAAGCTTGACGAATGCTGTTGAAAAAGCGCCTCTCGGCCGATGTCGAGAGGCGCTTGTGCGATGAGTGTTGCACGTGGCGATGCGAGCTAGTGCCCGATGATTAGAAGTCGGCGTTGCCCACGGTGCGCGGGTGCGGCAGGACGTCGCGGATGTTGCCCACGCCGGTGAGGTACATCACCAAGCGCTCGAAGCCCAGACCGTAGCCGGCGTGCTTGCAGGAACCGTAGCGGCGCAGGTCAAGGTAGTACTTGTACTGCTCGGGATTCATTCCCAGGTCCTTGATGCGGGCCTCGAGCAGATCCAGGCGCTCCTCGCGCTGGGAGCCGCCGATAATCTCGCCGATACCGGGAACCAGACAGTCGGCGGCGGCGACGGTCTTGCCGTCCTCGTTCATGCGCATGTAGAACGCCTTGATTTCGGCCGGGTAGTCGGTCACGAAGGTCGGGCGCTTAAAGTGCTCCTCGGTCAGGAAACGCTCGTGCTCGGTCTGCAGATCAATGCCCCAGCTCACGGGATAGTCAAACTTGTGGCCGGCGGCGACGGCCTGCTCCAGGATCTCGACGGCCTCGGTGTAGGTGACACGGGCAAAGTCGGAGTTTGCCACATGGTCCAAGCGCTCGATCAGGCCCTTGTCCACAAACTTGTTGAGCATATTGAGCTCGTCGGGGCAGGTGGCCATAACGTCCTTAAGGACGTACTTGAGCATGGCCTCGGCGTTATCCATGTAGTCGTTCAGGTCGGCAAAGGCCATCTCGGGCTCGATCATCCAAAACTCGGCGGCATGGCGCGTGGTGTTGGAGTTTTCGGCGCGGAAGGTGGGGCCAAAGGTGTACACGTCGCCAAAGGCCATGGCAAAGTTCTCGGCATTGAGCTGGCCGGACACGGTAAGGCTCGCGTGCTTGCCAAAGAAGTCCTGGCTCCAGTCGACCTCGCCGGACTCGGTGAGGGGCGGATTTTTGGGGTCGAGCGTGGTCACGCGGAACATCTCGCCGGCGCCCTCGCAGTCACTCGTGGTGATGATGGGGGTGTTGACGTAGACAAAGCCCTGCTCCTGGAAGAAGCGGTGGATGGCGGCAGCCGCGACAGAACGGATGCGGAACACGGCGCGGAACAGGTTGGTGCGCGGGCGCAGGTGCTGCTGGGTGCGCAGGAACTCGACGGTTGCGCGCTTCTTCTGCAGCGGGTAATCCGGGGCGCTGACGCCCTCGACCTCGATGGAGGTGGCAGAAAGCTCGAAGGGCTGGGGCGCATCGGGGGTCAGCTTGACGGTGCCGGTGCAAATGAGTGCGGCCGAGACGTTTTGATGGGCGATCTCGTCGTAGTTGTCGAGTGCCTCGCGGTTCATGACGACCTGCAGGTCGCGGAAGCAGCTGCCGTCGTTGAGCGTGACAAAGCCAAAGTTCTTCATGTCGCGGACGGACTTGACCCAGCCGGCGACGGTGACGGTCTGGCCGCCGAGCGACTCGGCATCGGCATAGAGCTGCGCGATTTTGGTGCGGTTCACGTATCCTCCCATAACGGTTGAATGATAGTTATCCATACAGTTCGATATTCTAGCAGCTCGGCTCATTTGGGCTATACAGATAAGGCATTGGCGGGATGGTTTTTCAAACGAAAAGCGCCCGCGGCCAAATGGTCGCGGGCGCTTGACGAGGTGTCTTTTGGCTGTGTGGCGCGGGGCCTGGCTACTTGGTCTTGGCAACCAGCAGCGGATCGCCAAGCTTGACGAGCGGATTGCCGCCGATAAGCGTGCCAGACTCGCCGACGTGGTCGATGCTCTTGAGGCGGTCGAGCTCAGAGATGATGACGGTCACGATGTCCTCGTGACCGGCGGCCTTAATAGCGTCGCGGTCGAAGCTGATGAGCGGCTGGCCGGCCTTGACCGTGTCACCCATCTCGACAAAGCGGGCAAAACCCTTGCCGTTCATTTCCACGGTGCCCAGGCCAACATGGATGAACACGCGAAGACCGTCCTCGGTGATCATGCCGATGGAGTGGTTGGTGACGGTGGTGGCGCCGATACGGCCGTTAGCGGGGGCGTAAATGGTGCCGGTAATGGGCTCGATGCCGTAGCCCTGGCCGAGCATGCCCGAGGCGATGGTCTCGTCGGGAACCTCACTCAGATTGACGAGCACGCCGTTGACAGGAGCGTAGATGACGCCTTCGCGGGTGGCGAAGCTTGCTGCGGGCGGAACGGACGCCTCGCCCGACGAAGTGAACGTGGACTTGAGCGAATCGAGCAGACCCATAGATGCCTCCAACGTATCAGGCGCGCATGTTGCACGCGTGTGGTTTGCCGGAAACGTTTCGTACGTGTTTCCCAGCACGGTCAGCGCTCCTATTTTACGCTGTCCAACGATACCTCTGAACAGCGATTTTGTGATATATCAGTTGAAGGCCAACTTATTGCGGGGGTGTTTCTGCGCCGCGGGCTCAAGTGGGGTACGCTAAGGTGCGAAAAACGAGTGCGCACGAATCGCACGGAGGGAGCACCTATGATTATTGAGAACCATGCGCTGTGGGGCGAGGAGCCGACCGAGGATTATCCGGCGACGTTTACGTATCTGGGTGCCGAGCCGCTGCCCGACAAGCCCAATGGCCGCCGCCCCGCGGTGATCATCTGCGGCGGAGGCGGGTTTACGCATATCGCTCCGCACGAGCAGGACCCGGTGGCGTTTGCGTTTTTGGACCGCGGCTACCAGGCCTTTGTGCTCAACTATGTGACGAGCGCCACGGGCGACGTGAGCTTTCCGCACCCGCAGGCGGATCTCGCCAAGATGGTCGCTACCGTGCGCGCCAACGCCGACGAGTGGCATGTCGATCCCAAGCGCGTGTGCATCGTGGGTTTCTCGGCGGGCGGCATGATCTGCGCCTCGTTGGCAACGCAGTGGAAGACCGGACCTTTCGCGGGCCTTGCCGGGGCTCGTCCGGAGGATATTCGTCCCGACGCCGTGGTGCTGGGCTATCCGTTGCTCGACCTTGCCTATGTGCGCGATATGCAGACGCGCGACCCGCGCATCGACCTGCGCGTGCCCAAGACGGGTGGCAAGACGGGGCGCGATTTGCTCAACGACTATCTGTCGATGGTGACGGGCGGCGAGGCGACCGATGAGCACCTGGCCGACATTTGCCCTACCACGCACGTTTCGCGCCAGATGCCCCCGACCTTTGTGTGGGGCGTTTCGGACGACAAGACGGCGCCGGTCGCGCAGGTCTACCCGTTTGCGCAGCGCATGGCCGAGGAGGGTGTTGCATGCGAGATGCACGTCTTTGACCAGGGTGGCCACGGCCTTTCGCTCGGCAACGCCAATACCGCGGTCGACAACGAGGACAAGCAGGTTTCCGTCCGTCCCTGGATCCGCCTGGCCTTCCGCTTCCTGGAACGCCATATGTAAAAGTAGACTACTTGCCCGTTTCAAAAAGTCTGCTTAGAGGAGGAGCCATGCTTGAGGGTACGTATGTGGTTTTGGCCCAGACGCCGGTGGGGAGCAAGCGCGGCGAGGTGACGTTTTCACATGGGGTGAACGGCGCGCTCAGGGCAGTACTAAACGTCAGGGGTCTCAATATCGCTCTCTCGAGTGCCCGCGCTGAGGGCGATTTCTTTGAACTCTCGGGTACTATCTCCCACGTCTTGATGGGCAAGGCACCCTTTACATGCACGGGGTCAGTCGAGGGTGATCGACTCACTGCTACCGCGCGGTCGGGTTCCGTTTCGATCTCGCTGAGCGGTATGCGCAAAGAGCTTTCGGGGCGCACCGCATAAAGTTTGCGCAGGTAAACATCGGTATTTGACTTTATAAAATAGTTCAGAGCGCTATCATTTGTCGTTACGAGTTGGTTAGCCCCGGTAAACGGTTAACCGCGTCTAACGAAAGGATGAGCGCGTGAAGCTCGATACGCTCGAGATTGGAAAGGACGCCGTTGTCGCATCGGTGACATCCGATGATCAGGCGCTCCGACAGCATATTTTGGACATGGGCCTAACGCCGGGCACCGAAGTCACCATGATGAAATACGCCCCCATGGGCGACCCGCTCGAGATCCGTCTGCGTGGCTACGAGTTGACACTGCGCAAGGACGATGCCGCCCGCATTGAGCTTGTGGGCATTCACGATACCGATATGGGTCCGCGCGCTAACGCTGCAATCGGCACGACGGAGCATCCGGCACTCGGCGAGGGGACGTATTCGCCCCGTGCGGCAAAGACGGCCGTGCCCGAGGGCGCGCCGCTGCACTTTGCCCTCGCCGGCAACCAAAACTGCGGCAAGACCACGTTATTCAACCAGCTGACGGGCTCCAACCAACATGTCGGTAACTTTCCCGGCGTGACGGTCGACCGCAAAGATGGCACCATCCGCAACCACCCCGAGGCGAACGTTACCGACCTGCCCGGCATCTATTCGCTGTCGCCGTACACGGGCGAGGAGATCGTCAGCCGCCAATTCATCCTTGACGAGCATCCCGATGCCATCATCGACATTATCGACGCCACCAACATCGAACGTAATCTGTACCTGACACTGCAGCTCATGGAGCTCGACCGCCCCATGGTCATCGCGCTCAACATGATGGACGAGGTGACCGCCAATGGTGGTGCCGTAGACGTCAACCTGCTCGAGAGCCTGCTGGGCGTGCCTGTTGTTCCCATTAGCGCTGCCCGCAACGAGGGCATTGGCGAGTTGGTGGATCATGCCTTGCACGTGGCGCGGTTCCGCGAGCGCCCCGGTCGCCTGGACTTCTGCGCGCCCGATGGTCCAGACGGCGGCGCGCTGCATCGCTGCATTCACGGCATCGCCAACCTTATCGAGGACCATGCCGCGACGGCGCATATCCCGGTGCGTTTTGCGGCGACCAAGCTGGTTGAGGGCGACGAGCTGGTGACCGAGGCGCTTCATCTGGACCGTAACGAACTTGACGCCATCGAGCACATCATTACCCAGATGGAGGGTGAGGCCGGTACCGACCGTCTATCTGCACTGGCTGACATGCGCTTCGGCTTTATCGGCGACGTGTGTGGGCGCTGCGTCGTCAAGCCGCACGAGAGCCGCGAGCACGTGCGTTCCGTCAAGATCGACCGCATCCTGACGGGTCGCTACACGGCCATTCCGGCGTTCCTGGTGATCATGGGTCTCGTCTTTTGGCTGACGTTTGGCGTGATCGGCGCGGCGTTGCAGAGACTTATGGAGGACGGCATCGCTGCCATCATCGCCTCGGCCGATGCGGGCCTCAAGGCGTTCGGCACCAACGACGTGGTGCGCTCGCTGGCTGTCGACGGCGTGCTTACGGGCGTGGGCAGCGTGCTGACCTTCCTGCCGATTATCGTCGTGCTCTTTTTGTTCCTCTCCATTCTGGAAGACTCCGGCTACATGGCGCGCGTGGCCTTTGTCATGGATAAAGTGCTGCGTCGCTTTGGCCTGTCGGGCCGCAGCTTCGTGCCTATGCTCGTCGGTTTTGGCTGCACCGTGCCGGCTATCATGTCGACCCGTACGCTCCCATCCGAGCACGACCGCAAGATGACGGTCATGCTCACGCCGTTCATGAGCTGTTCGGCCAAGTTGCCGGTCTACGGTCTGCTGTGCGGGGCATTCTTCCCGCAGGCGACAGTTCCCGCCATGGTCTCGCTCTATCTGATTGGTATCGTGGTCGGCTGCATTGCCGCCCTGGTGCTCAACCGCACGGCATTTAAGGGCGACCCGGTGCCGTTTATCATGGAGCTTCCCAATTACCGCCTGCCGAGCGTCAAGACGACGGTGATGCTGGCATGGGATAAGGCCAAGGACTTTATTACCAAGGCCTTTACCATTATCTTTGCCGCTACCGTGGCCATCTGGTTCCTCCAGACGTTCGATATCCGCTTTAATGTGGTCGCCGATCAGTCGCAGAGTCTGCTTGCCGGTTTGGGTAGCATTATCGCGCCGGCGCTGGCGCCGCTCGGCTTTGGCGATTGGCGTGCATCCACGGCGCTCGTCACCGGACTTATCGCCAAGGAGAGCGTCATTTCGACCCTCACCGTGCTTTTGGGTGCAACGTCGCCCGCGGCACTGTCGAGCATGTTTTCGCCGTTTACCGCTTACGTGTTCCTGGTCTTTACGCTGCTGTACCCGCCCTGCGTAGCGGCAATCGGCGCCGTCAAGAGTGAACTGGGCGCGCGCTATGCCGTGGCCGTGTTCGCGTTTCAAGTGACGGTCGCCTGGATTGTGGCGTTTGTCGTGCATTCGGCGGGCATAATGCTGGGGCTGGCTTAGTTATTTATTGATGGCGCAACCTCTGTGTATTGAGTTGATTACGGCCCCGCATCTGTTGCTGACGGATGCGGGGCCGTTGCTATATAATCGCCCATCGCTCAAGACAATCGGAGAGGGTTCCTACATGACTCAGGCAAGACAAGATGGCATCTCGCTCAAGCAGTGGCTCCCGCTTATCGGGCTCGCCTGCTGTGCGTTCGTGTTCAACACGTCGGAGTTCATGCCCATTGGCCTTCTGACTGATATTGCCGCATCGTTCTCGCTCACCGAGGCCCAGGCAGGCATCATGATCTCGGTCTACGCCTGGGGCGTCATGCTGCTGTCGCTGCCGCTTATGGTGTTTGCCTCGCGCTTTGAGTTCAAGCGTATGCTGCTCGGCGTGCTTGCCGTGTTTTCTCTGGGTCAGTTCCTGTCCGCCGTGGCGCCGACCTATCCCATCTTGGTCTGCGCACGCCTGGTGGTCGCCTGCGCGCACGCCGTGTTCTGGTCGGTCGCTTCGATCATAGCCTCGCGCCTGGTCGATACGCGTCATGGGGCGCTCGCCATCAGCATGATCGCCACGGGCTCGTCCATCGCGCAGATCTTCGGCCTACCGATCGGTCGCGCCATCGGCCTGGCCGTGGGCTGGCGCATGACGTTTGCCGTGGTTGGATCCTTCTCTGCCGCCGCGGTGGTGTACCAGGCAGCGGTGTTCCCGGTCATGCCGGCGGGCGAGCGCTTTACCGTCAAACAGCTGCCCGAGCTGCTCAAGAACCCGTTCCTGATTGCGCTCTACGCGGTCACGGTCTTTATGGCGACCGGCTATTATGCGGGTTACAGCTATATCGAGCCGTTCCTGGCGCAGGTCGCGCACGTCGACGCAAGCGCTATTACCATGACGCTGACGGCGTTTGGCTGCTCTGGTCTGCTCGGAAGCTGGCTGTTTGGCCGCCTGTTCGATGGGCATCGCTTCCCGTTCTTGGCTATCACGCTCTCCGGCGTGCCGGTGGCTCTGCTGCTCGTGGGTCCGGTCGCATCGTCGCTCGTAGCAGTGCTTGCCGTCTGCGCGCTATGGGGCTGCTGCTCCACGGCCTTTAACGTTGCGTTCCAGGCCGAGCTCATCAAGTACACGCCGGCGGATTCGTCGGCCGTCGCCATGTCGATCTTCTCGGGCCTGTTTAACCTCGGTATCGGCACGGGCACCGCAATCGGCGGCGCCGTGGTTTCGGGTCCCGGCATCGCCTGGATCGGTTGCGCGGGCGGGGCGATTGCCGTCGTGGGTGTCATTCTCGCTATCACGGTGCTATTCCCGGCCATACACCGCGCAAAGCCTGTCGCCTAATCACGTCCCCTCATCAGTTGCGGTGGAATAGAGACTGTTTGCCCGGTTTATTGGTCTCAACAGTCCCTATTTCACCGCAACTTATTTTGGGGGAGGGGATGCGCGGCGGGCATACAATGGATGGCGTTGCGTGAAAGATTGCCGGGAGGTTGCTATGTGGGCATACGAGACGACGTTCTATCAGATCTATCCGCTGGGCTTTTGCGGAGCTCCGCGCGAAAACGCCGCGCCCGTTGCCGAGGATGAACTCGCCCAGGCTGCCAACGCCGCGCCTAACCCCGATGCTCCCATTATGAAAATCGCCCAATGGGCCGACTACCTGCAGGAACTCGGCGTTGGCGCTGTGCTCATCAACCCGCCGCTCGAATCCGACAGCCACGGTTACGACACGCGCAGCCTGCGCCATATCGACCGTCGCCTGGGTGGGGATGCCGACTTTGCCGCCGTGTGCGAGACACTGCATGCCCATGGCATCCGTGTGGTGCTTGATGCCGTCTTCAACCATGTCGGTCGCGGCTTTTGGGCCTTCCGCGATGTTCAGGAGCGCAAGTGGGACTCGCCCTACAAGGACTGGTTCCACATCAGCTTTGACGGTGACTCGTGCTACGGCGACGGCTTTTGGTACGAGGGCTGGGAGGGCCATTTTGAGCTTGTGAAGCTCAACCTGCAAAACCCCGCCGTGGTCGATTACCTGCTCGAGTCCGTGCGCCGTTGGGCTGACGTGTTTGGCGTCGACGGCCTGCGCCTGGACGTTGCCTATATGCTCGACCGCGACTTCATGCGTCGTCTGCATACCTTTACCCGCGAGCTCAAGCCCGATTTTGTGCTGATCGGCGAGACGCTCCACGGCGACTACAACCAGATCGTCAACGACGAGATGCTCGACTCCTGCACCAACTACGAGTGCTACAAGGGCCTGTACTCCAGCTTTAACTCGGTCAACATGTTCGAGATCGCCCATTCGCTGCACCGCCAGTTTGGCGGCGACCCGTGGTGCATCTACCGCGGCAAACACCTGCTGTCGTTTGTCGACAACCACGACGTGCCGCGCCTGGCAAGCATCCTCACCGACAAGTCGTGCCTGCGTCCCGCCTATGGCATGCTCTTTGGCATGCCAGGCATTCCGTGTGTCTACTATGGCAGCGAGTGGGGGATTGCTGGCGAAAAGGGCGGCCCCGATGGCGACTGGGCGCTGCGCCCTGCGCTCGATGAGCCTGCGCCCAACGAGCTGACGGCCTTCATCAAGCAGCTCGCGCACCTGCGCTCGACAGACGGTGCGGCGGCACGCGCTCTCAACTACGGCGCGTACCGCAACGTGGTGATCCAGAACAAGCAGCTGCTGTTCGAGCGTGCCTGCGACGACGCGACGGTGCTCGTGGCGGTGAACGCCGTGGGCGAGCCTTACACCTTTGGCGCCGGCGAGCTCAATGGGTCCTTTGTCGACCTGCTGGCCGACGGCGCGCCCACGGTTGAGCTGACGGGTGCCCTTGAGCTTGCGCCCTACGAGGTGCGTTATCTGCTGAGGGCCTAGGCCATGGCTGCGTCCGACGAGGGCTATCAACATATTGAGCATGGGTTTGAACCCGTGTTTGACGAGCGCTCGAGCGTTTTGGTGCTAGGGTCGTTTCCCTCGGTGCTCTCGCGTGCCAATGCCTTCTACTATGGCAATCCGCAGAACCGCTTTTGGCGCGTGATGGCCGCGTGCCTCGGAGTGCCTGTGCCGCCCAACGAGGGCGACCCTTTGGCGGACAGCGAGCCCGCGACGCTCGACGCCTCAATTGCCGCCAAGCGATCCATGCTGCTGAACGGCGGCGTGGCTCTGTGGGATGTGATCGAGAGCTGTGACATTAAGGGCTCGAGCGACGCGAGCATTCGTAACGTTGTGCCGGCACATATCGAGTGCATTACCGACGCAGCTCCCATTGAGCAGGTGATATGCAACGGTGGTACGGCTGGCCGGCTCTACAAGCGCTATCTACAAGAACGCACCGGGCTGCCCGCCATCGTCCTGCCCTCGACAAGTCCTGCCAATGCGGCTTGGCGTCTGGAGCGCCTTGTCGAGCGCTGGCGCGAGGCAGTTGACTGGGCTGCTCTCTAATTTAGATATTTGATTGAGCATGGGCGCCGAGGCGTTTGATGATGGTGCGCCAGATCGGCGCGGGCAGCGCGGGCTCGACACGCACCATGCCGTCGACGTCGACACCATCGGCATTGCCGCCGCCAAGCAGCTGGGCGTGCTCAACCGAGCAGCCCATGCGCACGGCACCCACCAGCTTATCCATCGCTTCGGAAAACGGCCGACGCAGCAGTCCCATGCGTGGGGAGTGGCGAAGCGCTGCGATGCCGCTGCCGGTGCAGGCGATAACGCCGCCGCACCACGTTAGCCTACGGAGTTCGCAAGCTTGGCGCAGGCGCTCGATGAGCATGCGCGCCCCCTCGGTACGCTCGTAGATGGCCTGAACGACGACATAGACGCGCGTCCCCGTATCGCCAAAGC
This sequence comes from Collinsella sp. AF02-46-1, assembly GCA_934876235.1. Taxonomy (GTDB): domain Bacteria; phylum Actinomycetota; class Coriobacteriia; order Coriobacteriales; family Coriobacteriaceae; genus Collinsella. The sequence continues at coordinate 21,525 of CAKXKM010000023.1, forward strand.
GATTGAGTGCCTTCTCGATGTCTGTCATTGCCTCGTCATCGGGCATATCCTCAACGGCGAGCACGATGCCATCGGCGGTATCGGCGCTATTCGCCTTCAAGTCGACTGGATGGGGGAGTGCGGTGCCGGAAAGCTGCGCATAGGCTGCGATGGCATCCTGAAGGTCCCAGAGCAAAAACTCAAGATCGGCGCTATCGGGAATACTGACAAACGCGATGCTATGCAGTGTTTTTGGTACATCGCCGCGTGCGGTCGTCTCCATGCCGCCTCCTTTCCGGTCGGTTTCCGTTTAGGTTACACCGTATGACGGCGCTCCGCCGCGCTATCCTAGTGCAACCCTCACGAAAGGAATGCCATGCGTCTGCCCATGAATACCTCGCTTGCCACGCTCAAGCCCTCCGGCATCCGTCGGATTAACGCACTCGCCGCGCAGCATCCGGGATGCATTGCGCTTGCGCTCGGTGAGCCCGATTTTCCCACGCCCGATGTGGTTAGCGCCGAGGTGACTGCTTCGTTGGACCGCGGCGACACGCACTATCCGCCCAACAACGGTCGCCCCGCCCTGCGCGAGGCACTGTCCGAATATATGGGTGACGCGGGCCTGGCGTTTTCCGCCGATGAGGTCATCCTGACCGACGGCGCGACCGAGGCCCTGTCGGCAACATTTATGGCTATGCTCAACCCCGGCGACGAGGTCATTATCCCCACGCCCGCCTTTGGCCTGTACGAGAGCATTGTCGTGGCCAACCACGCCAAGGCGGTCTTCTTGGATACGGAGCCTGCGCAATTTCAGATTGACGAGGATGCGCTTCGCGCCTGTGTGACCCCGGCGACCAAGGCCATCGTCATCTGCTCGCCCAACAATCCCACGGGTTGCATCCTCGACACGGCATCGCTCGACGCCGTGGCGCGCGTGGCAGAGCAGGCGGGCATCTACGTAGTCTGCGACGACGTATACAACCGTCTGGTCTATGTGGATGGCTACGAGCTCTTTGCCCAGCGCCACCCGGAGCTGCGCGACCAGACGGTGGTCATCGAGAGCTTCTCCAAGCCCTGGGCCATGACCGGCTGGCGCTTGGGCTGGCTCGCAGCCGCAGCCCCCGTCATCGCCGAGATCGCAAAGGCTCACCAATACTTAGTATCGAGTGCTGTCTCCTTCGAAATGGACGCCGCAGCCCGAGCCCTGACCGTCGACCCAACCCCCATGCTCAAAGTCTACCGAGCCCGCCGCGAACGCGTACTCGCAGCCTTAAACGCCATGGGCCTCGACGTAGTAGAGCCCGCAGGAGCCTTCTACACTTTCCCGAGCATCAAAAAGTTCGGCCTAACCAGCGAAGACTTCTGCATCAAAGCCATCAAAGAGGCCAACGTAGCCCTAGTCCCGGGCGACTGCTTCGGAACCGAAGGTCACATCCGCCTAAGCTACTGCGTCTCCGACCAAGATCTGGACGAAGGCCTAAAT
>CAKXKM010000024.1:0-16581 GCA_934876235.1 Collinsella sp. AF02-46-1
GCCCTGCACAGGCGAGAAGCGCTTTCTAACACACACGCCGTCACGTTGAACTACAATGTGCTTCACGATATGTGCCGCAACCTGGGTGCGACAGATTCTCCGCGCCCGCATCGAAAGGACCAGCTATGAGCGCCGCTCGCAAGACACTCAAAATCCTTGCCCTGATTTATTTTGTTCTGGGCATCGCCAGTCTCGTCATTGGAATCGCCGGCATCGCGACCGGCAAGCTCGAGTCCACCTACGGGTCGAACGCCATGCTCGCCGCGGCCGTGATTATCGCCAAGGGCCTCATCGATCTCGCCGCAGGTGTTGCGGGCATCAAGGGCGCCAACAAGCCCTCGCAGGTGGATGGCGCGTTTAAGCTCGGCATCGTTGCCGCACTCGCCACGATTGCGCAGGCCGTGCTCACGCTTCCCGCACTCGGCGGCAGCGCCGTCAATATCGGCGCCTTTGTCATCGTGGTCTACGACCTGTTCTTTGTTCAGCAGGCGCACGCCGTCAAGGCCGAGAACAAGGACCGCCTGTAAGCGCTCGCTTCTCATAGCCTCTGCAGCCAAGCAACTAAAAAGGGCCGATCGCACATCTCCGCGGTCGACCCTTTGCATTTGCCCAGATAAAACCTGCCAAAATAAACCTGTCCCTTTTTGGCAGGTTGTTAGCGGTGGCGGTACTCGGCGATGATGAAGTCGATATCGGTCTGAAGGGTGTCCAGGTTTGCCAGGCGTTCCTTGTCGGCAGGGCGCGTGCGGTAGTAGTACGGCGTCATCTGGAACACCGCCTCAATGTCGGCCTGCGTCTGGAGCGTAATGTTCGCAGACACCCGCTGCGTTCCCACCAGCTCGAGCTCGGTTGTCTGCGGCAGCTTCTCATCGTTGAGATACGGCGTGTCGTAGAGTACCTCCTTGAGCCCAAACAGATGCCGAGCACCCGGCACCACGGTAAAGAGCGAGCCCTCGGGTGCCAGCACGCGGGCAAACTCGCGCTCGTTAAAGGGGGCAAAGAGCTCGGTCACCATATCGAAGGCGCCGCCCGCCACGGGGATGTCCTTCATGTTGGCCACAAAGTAGGTCGCATCGCCGCGCTTGGCGGCCAGGCGCACCATCTCTTTGCCCAAGTCGAACCCGTAGGCATCCGCGCCCGGCACCGCACCCATGGCGCTGGTGTAGTAGCCCTCGCCACAGCAAATATCGAGCAAGGTCACAGGAGTGCCCGTAGACGCCGCACGCCCAGACACCTGCTCGCGCACCAGCCCAACCATCGCATCGCGCAACGGCGCATAGTAACCGCGGTTTAGAAAGTCACGACGGCTGCGCGCCTGCGACTTGGGATCGCCCATGGAGTCGCCGCTCTTGGACGAGCGCAACAGGTACAGATAGCCCGCGCGCGCACGGTCAAATCGGTGTCCGCCCGCGCATGCGGCACCGCGCTCGTCGTCCACCAACGGCTCATGGCAAACGGGACACAACAACATGGCAACTCCTTAGCGCGGACAACACAACGCCCACCATTGTCGCACGCCTCCCCCCACCTAGTCATTGGGGACGTTCTTAAATGACTAGTCGATTAGGAGTATCATCGTCTGCGCAAATAAGCATGGAAAAGCATATTAGAGATTGAGAGCGTATGGCTGATACCGCATCTAAGCACATTGACATGACTACCGGCTCGCCGTGGCGCAATATTCCCCTGTTCGCCTTCCCCGTCGCCGCCACGAGTATCTTGGAGCAGCTGTCGAATCTCATCGCCACGGTCATTATCGGTAACTTCTCGGGCGACCAGGGAACCCTCGCCATGGCAGCGGTCGGCTCCAACGTGCCGCTCACCAGCCTTATGATCAACCTGTTTATTGGCATGTCACTTGGCTCCAACGTGGTCATCGCCAACGCTATCGGCCGCAACGATCAGAACATGGTCAAACGCGCCGTCCATACCTCGATTTTAATGGCGCTCGTGGGCTTTGTCGTCATCGCACTGGGCGAGATCTTTGCCGAGCCCATGCTCGCTGCGCTCAACGTGCCTGCCGAGACCATGCCGCTCGCTTCGCTCTACCTGCGCGTCTTTTTGCTCAGCATGCCCTCGATCTTGCTCTACAACTTTGAGGCCGCGATCTTCCGCTCCGTCGGCATCACCCGCATGCCGCTGCAGGCGCTCGCCGTGTCCACCGTCCTCAACATTGGCCTGGACCTCATCTTTGTCCCCGTGCTCCACTGGGGCGTCGCGGGTGTCGCCATCGCCACCGCCATCGCTTACACCGTCAGTGCCGGGACGCTCTTTGTCCGTCTGCTCAAGACCGACTCCGTCGTCCGCGTCACCCCGCGCGACCTGGCAATCGACCCCGTTGCTCTCAAGCGCATCGTCAAGATCGGCCTGCCCGCTGGCATCCAAAGCGCTGTCTTTGCCGTCGCCAACATCATCATCCAGTCCGCCATCAACAGCTTGGGCACCGAGGTCATGGCGGCATCAAGCGCCGCCATGAGCTTGGAGTACGTGTGCTACAACCTGCTCAACAGCTTTAGCCAGGCTTGCACCACCTTTGTGGGACAAAACCACGGTGCCCGCCAAATCGACCGCTGCACCAAGACGCTCAAGGTCTGCCTGATCGAAGGCGGTATCGTTGCACTCACCACGATTATCGTTATCGTCGGTCTGGGGCGCGAGATCCTATCGCTCTTTAACAGCGACCCCAACATCGTCTCGATCGGCTACATCCGCGTGTGTTCGATCTTCCCTGCCTACGCCTTTAGCATGTTCTACGAAAACATGTCCGGCTACCTGCGCGGCTTTGGCATCTCGCTCATGCCTGCCCTCATCACCATGATCTGCGTGTGCGGTATCCGCTTCTACTGGGTGTTCTGCGTGTTCCCGCACTTCCGCACCTTTGCGAACATCATGATGGTCTACCCCATCAGCCTGGGCACCACGGCGTTCTTTATGGTCGTGGCGGTATTGCTCTGTCACCCGGCACGCACCTACCGTCTGGCGCAAGCCAAAGCGACAGCCCGCTAATCACCACTCTCAACGTCACGCCAGTCATTAATTGACAATATGCGAGCTCATATAGTCGATAAAGCGCCTCGTGGCGATAGGCATGGTGTCCCAGCTGCGCCAAGCCGCCACCACATCGCGCGAGGGAGCGTGCACGATGGGACGCACGCGGATACCGGCCTTCATGCCCTCGACCGTACGACGGTAGAGCATGCTCACGCCTAGGCCCTCCTCCACCATCGCCATAATGGTGTAGTCGTCGGTAACCTCACTCGTCACGCGCGGCGACAGCCCATGCGCGGCAAAGGCATCGAGCACCAGACTCTGTTCGCCCTCATCCAGCAGCACAAACGGTTCGGACGCCAGGTCGGCAAGCGTCACCTTTTCCTTTGCCGCCAGCGGATGGGCGGCCGGCAACAGCGCCACCAGCTCGTCGTGATAGACCACGCGCTTCTGAAGCCCCGTGGTAAATCCGCGTGCCGTAAAGCAAAAGTCAACCACGCCATCGTGCACCCACTGGGCATTGCGCGTGTAATCGCCCTGCTTGAGGGTAAAGCGTACGCCCGGATGCAGGGCCCCAAAGTCGCGGATAACGCGCGGCAATACGGTACGGCTCACATTGGTAAACGTCGCAATGCGAATGTCGGTCGATGAAAGCCCCAACAACTCCTGACGCTTGCCCTCAAGCTCCGCCTCGGCGGTTACGATCTGGCGCAGATACGGAAGATACTGTTTGCCGTCGCGCGTCAGCGACACACCCTGCTTGCCGCGCTCGATAATCGTGGTGCCCAGCTCGCGCTCGAGCGCCTTGACGGCCTGGCTTACCGCACTTTGCGTATAGCCCAGCTCGTCGGCCGCGCCCTTCAGGCTGCCGCAATCGACCACCATACATACAATCTGATACCGCGATGCCATCGTGCCTCCACATCGATGTAGCCGTAAAACGTTTTGCCAGGGCTTTTTCTAGCAGCATTAGTATTTCTTAATCATACTGAAGATACATTCGCTTTACTACATCCATATCTGGGAGCAGAATCCTTTTTGCGAAACCGTTCTGTAACAAAAGGAGTCCCATGGATCGCAAAAAAGCAATCGCGCTCTCATTTTCCGTTCCCGTTGCATGGGGCTTTTCGTACCCCCTCATGAAGATCGGCATGGACAGCATGAACGCCACGAGCATCGTTGCGCTGCGCTGCATCATCGCCTTTGCGGCTTGTCTGTTGCTCTTCCACAAGCACGCGCTGCGCATCAACCGTGACGTGATGGTCCGCGCCGCCATCATCGGCGCCATCATGGCAACCGAGCTCACCTGCATGTGCTTGGGCTCCAGCCTTACCTCTGCCTCCACCGCTGGCTTTTTGCAGAGCCTGACGGTCGTGATCGTACCGTTTGCCAACGCGGCCCTGCTGCGTCGCGCCCCCGAGCGCAAGGTACTCATTGGCACCGCCATCGTCACCTGCGGCATGCTGCTGCTCTCGGGCGCCGACTTTACCAGCCTGAATCCCGGTGCGGTCATCATGCTGCTCTCGGCCTTTATCTATGCCGGCCACATTATCGTCGCCAAGCGCTTTGTCGAAGAAGTCGACCCGCTGGCTCTGGGCGTTTGGCAGCTGGGCTTTGGCGGCCTGTTCTCGGGCATCGCCGCATGCACCTTTGGCGGCTTCACGCTCCCCAGCACGCCCAACGAGATCGTCGTTGTCGTAGCGCTCGCACTCATCTGCTCTGCCTACGGCTTTATCACCCAGACGCTCGTGCAGCCCCACGTGTCTGCCGAGACCACCGGCTTTGCCTTCTCGCTCGAGCCGGTCTGTTCCGCCGTCTTTTCGTTCTTCCTGGTCGGCGAGGTCCTGAACCCCATCGCCTTCTTTGGTGCCGCCCTCATCCTCACCGGCGTCATGGTGGCAACCGTCGAGCTTCCGCGCCTTCGCGCACATGGACAGGCTCGCATGGCAGGAGCGCCCGAGCACGTCTCGTAGACCCCACTCTTCATACAGCCGCGGCATAAAGGCAACCGGTGCGCCTTTACAATAGATGACAACAGAGCATCTGCCATAAAGGAGCCCCATGGACACCGCAACCCGCGACCGCAACATAGCAACTTGGTTGGGCGATGCGCCGCAGCCGGTACGTGACACGACGAACCAGCTGCTCAAGCGCATCGCCCTTTTACGTGCCGAGCAGACTATCTACCCGGCACAAGACGACATCCTCAATGCCCTCGCCTACACGCCGGCCGACCAGGTCAAGGTTGTCATCTTGGGTCAAGACCCCTATCACGGACCCAACCAGGCAATGGGGCTGTCGTTCTCGGTCCCCGCGTCGCAAACCAAGTTGCCGCCGAGCCTGCGCAACATCTATAAGGAACTCAACGCCGATCTGGGTTGCCCCATTCCCGCCACGGGAGACCTAACCCCATGGGCACAACAGGGCGTCCTGCTCCTCAACACTACGCTCACCGTGCGCGAGCATACCGCGAACTCGCACGCCAAACTGGGCTGGAGCACGCTCACCGACTATATTATCGAACGCTGCTGCCAGCTGCCCCAGCCGGTGGTCTTTTTGGCATGGGGCCGCTTTGCCCAGCAGATGGTTGAGGGCAAGCTCGCCGCAATCGGCGCGGGCAAGGCAATCGACAAGTTCTGCCTGGCCTCTACGCATCCCTCGCCGCTTTCAGCCAACCGCGCCACGGCAGAACTCCCCGCCTTTATGGGGTCGCGCCCCTTCTCCGCTGCCAATCGGCTACTCGAACAGCACGGCTCGACCCCCGTCAACTGGACTTGCCTCGGCTAAAAATCGATACATCAAAAACGCGCCAGACGGCAATCTTGCCATCGGGCGCGTTTCCTATTCGGGCCAAATAAATTGTGTGCGGCCGGCCTCGCCACCGTCAATGAGCAGACTCTGCCCGGTCATAAACCGGTTGGTCACGCCCACAAAGTAGATCCACTCAGCGATCTCCTGGGCGGTAGCCCAGCGCTTAAGCGGCGTGAGCTCCATAATCTGGTTCCACAGGTGCTCGTCTTCCATCACGCAACGGTTGAGCGGCGTGATAACGCCGCCCGGGTCCACACTGTTGGCGATGGCCTGCGGTGCTAGGCGGTTTGCAAGGTTCTTGGTGTAGGCGATAACGCCGCCCTTGCTGGCGGCATAGGCGGGAAACTCCGATCCCGTATGTCCGCTCGCCGACCCCACATTGACCACGGATTTGATAGCCGGCGCCGGCTTGGCGGCAAGCCCCTCCCCCTCAAAGGCGTAGCACTCGGTCACGTTGATGGTGCCGCACAGGTTGGCGGCAATATCGTCGGCCGAGTCCTGCGTGCCGGCAACGTTCACGATTACCTGGGGTTCAAGGTCAACTGGAAACGAGTCCGGCTCGCGGACATCAACGATCAGATGGCGGTAGCGCTCGTGTTCGATCGCCGCCGGCAGCAGATCAAAGCCCACGACCTCGTGACCCTCGTCCAAAAAGCGCTGCACGCACGCGGCTCCGATACCGCCCGAAGCGCCCGTGATCAAAACCCGCATACTTGCTCCTTAGGCGGTTGCGTGACGCTCGAGATACTCGGCACCCACGTTCTCGCGCTCCCAGCCGCGCACGACCTTGTAGCCCACGGGGCTCAAGAAGACCTCGCACAGCAGCTCGGCAACAGCGCCGGTCAGCGAGCACATAAGGACCTGCACCCAGGTCCAACCAAAGAACGTATGGCTCACCACAATGGCAAAGACCAGGTTGTCGACAAACTGGCCAACACCCGTGGACACATAGGAGCGGAAGGCGAAGCTCGCAAAGTTATTCTTTTTGAGCATACGGCCGAGCGACTGGTTGAGCGTGGAGTTAACCACGGCAGAAACGAGCATTGCCAGCGAAGAGCCCAGCACCACGTACCAGGTGCCGCCAATGGTGGCGTTAAGGGCGCTGTTGACCTCGATCATGCCCGTGTCGTAGTAGGCGCCCCACATGCCGGGCGTGAGCGAGCATGCCCAAAAGCACAGGCTCACGGCCAGGTTGACCAGCAGCGCGAGGATAGAGATTTTGATGGATGCCTTGGCGCCAAAGCGCTTGCAGATCATGTCCTGGCACAAAAACGAAACCCAGCTCACCACAAAGCCGCAGTCGAGCGCCAGATACGGCAGGCTGATAAGCTCCTTGTTGGCCAGCAGGTTCATCATGATGACGCTCACGAAAAACAGCGAAACCGTTGCCGCGGGAATGCTCCGCAACAGGACCTTGTAGTCCTCCATGACCTTCTTGATCATTATGTGCTCCTTTGGTTTTAGGTTTAACGAGCAGGATATCGGACCCGAACTGCTCGAACGTCTCGGTCTTGAGACGACGGTGGGTATGATAGCCGCTCACGCGGCATCAGGCAAGCAATCGGCGCGGCGGCCCCGCAGGGCCACCGCACTGGTGCGTTAAAAGGCTACGTTGCCAAACTCCGACAGGATAAGGTCGGGGTTGTGGTCAGTTGCCCAATCCACGTTCCACGGGCTCGTGAACAGCAGCAGCTTACCGCCGCGCATGTCCTCGACGCGCAGGGTGTCGCGCGTGAGCGAAAGAGCCGGAATGTCAATGGTATCAGGGTCGTTCTGGATCCAGCGAATGTCCGTATAGGGCAGCGGCTGGCGACGAACCTCAACACGATATTCGGCCTTGAGGCGGCGCTCGAGCACCTCAAACTGCAGTACGCCGACCACGCCCACGATGACGCTCTCCATGCCGGCACCAAGCTCGCGGAAGATCTGGATGGCGCCCTCCTGGGCAAGCTCCTCCATACCCTTGACGAACTGCTTGCGCTTGAGCGTGTCGACCTGCGTAATGCGAGCGAACATCTCGGGGGCAAACGTCGGGATCTGCGGATACTGCACGTGGCGCTTGCCAGAGCACACGGTGTCACCGATGCTAAAGATACCCGGATCGAACAGGCCCACGATATCGCCCGCGTACGCCTCGTCCACGATGGCGCGGTCATCGGCCATCATCGACGTGCCCGTAGCAAGCTTAAGCTTGCGGTTGCCCTGCACGTGGAAGGCGTCCATGCCGCGCTCGAACTTGCCCGAGCAAATGCGCACAAAGGCGATGCGGTCGCGGTGGTTCTTGTCCATGTTGGCCTGGATCTTAAACACAAAGCCGCTAAAGTCGTCGCGGCAGGGATCGACCGGCTCGCTGGTAAGCGTATCGGTATAGGCGCGCGGCGTCGGAGCCAGACGCAGGAACTCCTTGAGGAAGGGCTCCACACCAAAGTTGGTGAGCGCCGAGCCAAAGAACGCCGGGCTCAGCTTGCCGCAGGCCACGGCATCCAAGTCGAGCTCGTCGCCGGCACCATCGAGCAGCTCGATATCGTCTATTAGGTTCTTGTGGTTCTCCTCGCCGATGAGCTCATCCATGGAAGGATCGCCCAGCTCGGCCTCGACCTCGGCGACCTTCTTGGTGGCGTTGGCATGACCGTCGCCCTCAAAGGCGATAACGCGACGGGTCTGACGGTCGAACACGCCGCGGAAGTTGCGGCCGCTGCCGATCGGCCAGTTCATGGGATACGTATTGATTCCCAGGACATTCTCGATCTCTTCCATGAGCTCAAACGGATCGCGAGCCTCGTGGTCGAGCTTGTTCACAAAGGTGAAGATGGGAATATGGCGCAGCGTACAGACCTTAAAGAGCTTTTTGGTCTGGGCCTCGACGCCCTTGGCGCCATCGATGACCATGACCGCGGCGTCGGCGGCCATAAGGGTACGGTAGGTATCCTCCGAGAAGTCCTGGTGGCCGGGGGTATCGAGGATGTTGACGCAGGCGCCGTTATAGGTAAATTGCAGAACCGAGGAGGTGACGGAGATACCGCGCTCCTTCTCGATGTCCATCCAGTCCGAGACGGCGTGCTTGGCCGAGCTCTTGCCCTTGACCGAACCGGCAGTCTGGATGCTGCCGGTATAGAGCAGCAGCTTCTCGGTAAGCGTGGTCTTACCGGCGTCCGGGTGGCTGATGATCGCGAATGTGCGGCGCGACGAGATTTCATCCGACAGGCTTGCCATGCGGATCCTTTCTTGCATTGAGTGCATTACGTCGATGTAACCGCACTATTGTAGCCGCGAAATCCCGCTCTAGGGCGCCTATCAGGACAAATTCATCAGTTGGGGCCTGGGTAGCCGGCCCAATCCGAATTTGTCTCTTGCGTAACTGTACATAGTGTATATATACTGTGCTTACCGGGTATATACACGTGTAGCCCAACAGCTAAGGAGCCGCTGTGGACATCATCCTATCCAATTCGAGCGACAAGCCCATCTACGAGCAAATAGTCTCGCAAGTCAAAGCTCAGATCCTTTCGGGCGCGCTCGCTGCGGGAGCCAAACTCCCCAGCATCCGTGCACTCGCGAGCGATCTTGGCGTGAGTGTCATCACCACCAAGCGCGCCTACGCCGACCTGGAGCAACTCGGCTTTATCTGCACCGTGCAGGGCAAGGGCTGTTTTGTCGCCGAGGGCAACCAAGAACTCTTGCGCGAAAACCAGCTCTGCCATATCGAAGAGCTGCTTGCGAAAGCGGCGAGCCAAGCCGAAGCCTTGGGCGTCACGCGCGACAAGCTGCACGAGATGCTCGACCTCGTAGCCCCCGAAACCATGCAGTAGCCATCTGCAAGAAAGGCTATACCATGCAAAAGTTGCTAGAACTCAAAGGTGTATCGCGCCGCGTGAGCGACCGCTTTTCACTGCGCGACGTCACGCTTGCCGTGGAGCCCGGCCAGATCGTTGGCTTTGTGGGTGCAAATGGCGCCGGCAAGACGACGACCATTCGCGCCGCGCTTGGGCTTATAAAGCCCGATGCCGGCGAGGTGCATCTGCTTGGACAGCGCTGCGACGCCAACGCGCCCGACGAGACGCAGCGCCACCTGCGCTCCCGCATCGGGCTTGTCCTGGACACGTGTCCCTTCCCCTCCACGCTCAAGGTGGGCCAGGTCGAGAAGCTCGTAGGCCCGGCATACCCCACATGGAGCTGCGAAACGTTCGCCGGATTCATCGACCGATTTGGCCTCGATCCCAAGACGAAGGTCAAGGACCTCTCCCGCGGCATGGGCATGAAGCTGCAGCTCGCCTGTGCGCTCAGCCACAATGCCAAGCTGCTCGTTTTGGACGAAGCCACCGCGGGCCTCGATCCCATGGCGCGCGAGGAACTGCTCGACGAGTTGCTTGCCTTTGTCGCCGACGGCCAGCACAGCGTGCTGCTCTCGAGCCACATTACATCCGACCTCGATCGCACTGCCGACCGCGTCATCTGCATCGATAACGGCTCGATTGTGTTTGACCTGCCGCGCGAGGACATTACCGACCGAGCCGGCATCGCCCACTGCACCCAAGCACAGGCCGCAGGGCTTATGGCTTGCGTCGAAGGCGCCCGTGCCGCCCACCACGCCTATAGCGTGGACGTGCTCGTACCCAACCGTCGCGAGGCGCTCGAGGCCTTCCCCGAGATTCCCTGCGACCGGGCAACCATTGATGACTATCTTCGCCTCATACTGAAAGGGGCTTCGAAATGAAACGCGCCTTTATGTCTGAGCTCGCCATCGTCCGCACGCTTGTCCCGAGCATCGCGGGCGTCGGCCTGTTCATCTTCGTCGTACTGACCCTCGCCAACGCATCGGATGGCGATGCCAGTATGAGCGCCGGCGCCTGCGCGGTCAGTGCCATGTCGCCCATCGTGGTCATGAACTCGCTGGCCGGCTACGACAATCAAAACGGATGGGAGCGCTATCGGGCAACGCTGCCCCTCTCGCGCAAAGACATCATCTGCGCACGTTACCTCTGCATTGTTGCCTTCTCGGCCATCATGGCGTGCGCGACCGTGCTTTTGAGCACCATCACTCTTCCGTTCTTCGATCACACGGGCATGCCCTCGACGGGACAGATCGTCTTTGAGACCACAATAGCCTCCGCCGCATCGATGCTCATCTCCCTCATGATGGTGTTTCTGGCACAGCCGCTGTTCTTTCGATTTGGACACATGGAGGCGCTGCGCCTTTCCGTCGGCCTGTTTGCCCTGCTCGGATGCCTTGCCATGGCCACGCTGAGCTCCTCCAACCCCATCAGCAACTGGCTCATGTCGATTGCTGGGGCGAATCCCAATCCTGCCGTCCTCGGCTGCCTGTGCGCAGGAATCGCCGTACTGGCCCTCGTGCTCTTTGCACTGAGTTGCGCCATCAGTACCAAGGTCTATCGAGCACGCGACCTGTAGGCAAGCGCGGTATCATCGGGCATGCGCCGCAGATCTGGCGCGGTCTTTTATGAGGAGGCGCTCAACCCGTGTCGTGGGTTACAGCAGCATTTGCATCAGCTTTCTTTGCCGGCATCACATCCATTTTGGCCAAATGCGGCATCAGGCACACCGACTCCGACGTTGCAACCGCCATCCGTACTTGCGTGGTGCTCGTATTTGCCTGGGCAATGGCGGGCATTTCTGGATCCATCGGAGCAATCGGCGCCATTCCCGCCAAAGCCTGGCTATTCCTCACCCTCTCGGGACTCGCCACCGGCGCCTCGTGGATCTGTTACTTTAAGGCGCTCAGCATCGGAGACGTCAACAAGGTTGTACCCGTCGACAAGATGAGCACCGTGCTCGCCGTGCTGATCGCCATAGTGCTTTTTGGTGAGACAGGCAACCTGGCGGTCAAGCTCGTGGGAACCGCAGTTATCACGCTCGGCACGTTTTTGATGATCGAGAAAAAGCAGTCCGTCGGCGCAGAGCAAAAGCAAGACCGAGCCTGGCTCGCTTACGCCCTCGGCGCCGCCGTGTTCGCGGCACTCACCTCCGTCCTCGCCAAGATCGGCATCGAAGGTGTCGAGTCAAACCTGGCCACGGCAATCCGCACCTGTGTGGTACTTGTTATGGCATGGGCAATCGTGGCTGCCAAGGGAAAGCTGGAGCAGGTCGCGCGCATTGACCCGCGCGAACTCGCATTTCTTGCGGCATCGGGCATTGCGACCGGCGCGTCGTGGCTGCTGTACTACTACGCCATCGCTGCAGGCCAGGTGAGCGTCGTCGTGCAAATCGACAAACTATCGATTGTCGTATCGGTGCTGTTCGCACGACTGGCCTTCAACGAAAAGCTGTCGCATCGAAGCGCCATCGGCCTTTTCCTCATCGTGCTGGGCACCGCCGCGCTCGCGATTTGGAAGTAGCGTCGGTGCCAGGCGAGATTCAGTCCACCCGCAAATCCGTGACACAGCGCCCACACCGGGCTTGAGATGTTTGTATTGCCCGCGCGCTACCGTGCTACTTGCGCAGCGGCTTGGGCAGCGGAATGCCGGCGGCGATGACGGCCGCGATGATCATGCAAACGATACCCTTGAGTGGGAAGCACATGAGCAGCAGGCCCACAACCATGACCGGCTGACGCATAACCGCACCCATCGTCGAGGCGGTGCAGACGGCAACGCAAAAGACCGGATCGGCGCCCGTCAGGATGGCAAGTCCGTAGCCCAGGCTCACGCCCGAGAAGATGACGGGGAAGAAGTGACCGCCGCGCCAGCCCATGTTGATAAGCGCGGGCGTCAGCATGGCTTTGACAAGACCGGTTGCGATAAGCACGCCGGCGGGGATGGTCAGATAGGTCTCCATGAGCACGTCGGCCTGGGTCTCGCCGGCAAACATGGTGTAGGGCAAAACCGTGCCACAGATGGCGAGCGCCAGACCGGCCAGCATGGCCTTGACGACAGGGCGCGCCCCTATGACATGGGCAAGCGCTTCGCTTGCATGCTCAGAGACAAAGTACAGCCAACCGCAAACGGTGCCGATGAGCGCCAGCGGAATGAGCCAGGTAAGCTCCAGATTGCCCACCTCGGCGGACTCGAACCTGGGCATGCCCATGCCGCCGCCCACAAGCTGGCCAAGCAGCAGGTAGGTACCCAGACCGCCGGCAATCGCAATGCCGTAGACCACGGTCTTTTGCGCCTTGGGCAGCTTGATGGTGATCTCGTCGGACGCGGAATCCCCATCGTCGCCGGCGCCCTGGCCGTCGGCGCTACCGGCAAGCGGCGCCACAAAGCCAAAGACGGGCGCGGTAAAGAGCGCCGTCAGGGCAGCCTGGGTGCCCAGCAGCGTGAGCTCCCTAAACTCGGCGCCAAAGCGGCGCATGCGGTCGCCGACCCAGCTGCACAGACCCGCGATAACGCCGGTCAGGCCGGCCTCCGGTCCAATACTTCCGCCAAACAGCAGTGGCAGCAATGCCGCAAGCGAAAGCTTGCCCAGGTTGTCGTACGGGTAGCGCCCGTCTTGTTTGACCTTGGCCATCACCTGGTTGAGGTCGTCGGTCTTGGTGCCCGTAATCTTTTCGTACAGACCGATTAACAGGCCGCCCAGCAGGCAGACGAAAAACGGGTACGGCAGAAAGCCAAACGGGCCGCTGGCAAGCTCGGGCGAAGCGACGCCCAGCATATGCGGAATCTCGGTCCATAAATAGTCGATACCGTGCTCCATCGCAAAAAAGAACAGCCAGACCGCGGCGCCCGCAAACGCACCGGTCACAGCCACGCTCACTAAAAACAGTGCTCGGTTTTTGGGCTTTGCAAGGCTATCCATCGGGTCCTCCCGCGGTCAAAATCGACAAGGATACGTTTTATTGTAGAGCGAGCGTTGCCCGAACGAGCCAACCGTCTGCGCCGCAAACGGCACCATTGGGAGTCATAGTGGGGCAGGCTCAAGACTCATCCATTAATAATCGAGGCAATCTCGCGCAAATCGTCGGCAAAGTAGATGCCCTGCTGGCGCTGCGGGCTCGATAGACCTTTATCGATCATGTGCTCGAGCAGCGACTTGAGATCGTTGTAGTAACCGTCCAAGTTGTACAGGATGCACGGCGTGCTCAGATGCCCCAACGACACGGCCGACATGACCTCAGCGATCTCCTCGAGCGTGCCCGTGCCGCCCGGAAAGGCGATGAACGCATCGCCAAGCTCGATCATCTTGGCCTTGCGCTCGGCCATGTCGCTCGTCACGATCAGGTCGTCGATACCATCGTGCTGAAACTCGGCCTCAATAAAAAAGCTTGGCTCCACGCCGGTCACATGCCCGCCGGCATCGAGCACGCTATCGGCGAGCGCGCCCATCAGCCCCGACTTGGACCCGCCGTATACCAGCGCGTGGCCGTTGGAGCCAATCCATGCGCCAAGCCGCCGCACCGCAGGCAGAAACGCCGGGTCGTTACCGACGCTGGCGCCCAGATACACGGTGATATTCATATTCAGTCCCCCTCATCGTGACGCGCGGCGCCCGCCCTAGTGTTGGCGTCGGCGATACTCGCGCACGCGGCGCGACAGGTCGGCGAGCTCATCGCGGTCGAGCTCTTCCAGGTGCTCAAGATCATCCATAAAGCGCGCCATGGTGTCCTTCTGGCGCATCTTGATGAGCGTGTTGCAGTAGTTCACCGCCACGCCCGTGAGCATGGCGATGTAGAAGATGCTGATGACGCTCAGGACGACGGTGATGGCGCGGGCAACCGGCGTCTCGGCCGGGATATCGCCAAAACCGATCGTCGATACGGTCTCAAAGCTAAACCAGAGACCATCGCCAAACGTAAGGGTCGTGGGCTCGGACAGCCAGACAGCCGTTGAGCACAGCAGATAGAAGACGAGAAACAGGCCCGTGATGCGCGCAAAGCCAGCCTGGCGCAACACGTCAGCAAGCGTCCTCAACTTATTCATCGCGGCCCCTTTTCCAGACGCCCCATCACATTCGCTCGGTATTGTCCCACGCCTCCCCCGCAAACGGAACTAGTCATTGGGGACGTTCTTGTTTGACTAGTCATTTAAGAACGTCCCCAATGACTACCTAACCGTTTAGCGGTGTGGTGACTGAGTGGGCAGGTTGAGCTGGTATCCTTATGTGATACTGTCTCGACTCGATAGGATTTCATGTGAAACCTTCCGCCGTCCTTCGTTTGGCTCTATATCGCACCCTAGCCGTCGCGGTTGCCGTACTCACCGTACTGAGCGCCGTCATGCCTGCCCCCGCCTTTGCCGCCGACTCCGACCAGCAGGTCAAGACGGTCCGCGTTGGCTGGCTCGTCAACAACAAAGGCTTCCAGGAAGGCACGCCGGGCGAGCGCCTCTCGGGATGGGGCTACGAGTACCTCCAGACCCTCTCGTATTACACAAAGGGCTGGCAATACGAATACGTTAGCGGCACCTTCTCCGAGCTTATGGACATGCTCGAGGCGGGCGAAATCGACCTCATGCCCAACATCTCGTATTCGGCAGAGCGCGAGCAGAAGCTGCTCTTTTCCTCGAACCCCGAGGGCACCGAGCGCTACTACATCTACGCCAGGCCCGATCGCGACGACCTTGCCAAAGGCGACCCCCAGGCGCTCCAAGGCCTTACCATCGGCTGCAACGCCGGCGTTATGCAAACTATCGTCGGCCAGCAGTGGCTCGCCGACGAAGGCGTTACCTGCACCTATAAAGAAATCGACACCGGCAGCGCCCTCTTTGAGGCGCTTGCAGACGGCGAGGTCGACGCCGTCATCATGAACGACACCATTTCGTCGCCCGATGCGTCACCCATGTTCTACGTAGGCTCGAGCGACTACTATTTTGCCGTTCCCAAAAGCCGCCCTGATCTGATGAACGACATCAACGCCGCCATGACGGCAATCGCCCGCGTCAACCCGCGCTATAACGACGAAGTCAAATCGAGCTACTCGGCCCAAAACAGCGGCTCATCATCGCTCGCCGGCACCGAGACCTCCTGGCTCAAAGCAAACGGCAACACCATCACGATTGGCTATCTTAAAAACCAACTTCCCTATTGCACGCAAAATGACGACGGCGAGATGGAAGGGTCGCTCGCCTCGCTTGCAACGACGCTGCACGACAAGTTTGGCATTACGGTTAAAACGGTCGCGATCTCAAATAACCAGCAAATGCTCAAAGCCCTTTCCAACGGAACCATCGATGTCGCCCTGCCTCTGTTTCGCGACTACTGGCTTGCCGAACAGAAAGGGGTCATTCAGTCAAACCCGATGGGAACGGTTTCCCTAACCGCCATTCACAGCAGCAACAACCCGAACAGCGACCTTAAGAAAATCGCTTGTACACAGGACGCGATCGTCAACCATTCTGCGCTCGAGAGCCTCTTCCCCGACGCAACGATCACCGATTATCCGAATGGCAACGAGGCGCTCGAAGCCCTCAATAAGGGGGAGGCTAGTTGCATCATTGTCCCCAGCACGCGCCTGAAAACCATCCGCGACACCTACAACATCGAGGATTTCCAAACACAGGAGCTCACCGGCACGGCACAGCTATCGTGTTTGATTTCGCGCGGCAAGCCCGAGCTGTTGGGAATCATCAATAAGGGCATCGTCAATGCCGGCGAATCGCTCTCTGCAAGCAGTTATTCCCCCACATCGTACTCGGCGCAAGAATCGGATGCGTTCCGACTTCTCTACCGCAACCGCATCGTCATTGCGGCAGTCGTCATCTGCATTTTGCTCACCGGCATCGTCATCCTTGTCTGGTCGCTTTACCGCGCACAGGAGGAACGGCAGAAAGCCGATGCCGCCAACGCCGCCAAAACCGCTTTCCTCACGCGCATGAGCCACGACATCCGCAC
>CAKXKM010000024.1:16591-22942 GCA_934876235.1 Collinsella sp. AF02-46-1
CACGCCGCTCAACGGCATCCTGGGCCTCATCGAAATTGAGGAATTGAGAGAAGGCGACATGCAGGTCGCCCGCGAAAGCCGCGCCAAGGCGCGCGTTGCCGCCAATCACCTGCTGTCACTGATTAACGACATCCTCGAGATGGGCAGGATCGAGGAGCGCAAAGTGACGCTCGAGCACGAATCATTCAACCTTAAAGAGCTGTGCGACAATGCGCTCGTACTGTGCAAGCTCCGCGCATCGGACCGCGGCATAACCATGCTCGACACCAGCGAGCCCTACGCTGTCGACCAATATATGATCGGCAGCCCCACCCATATTCGGCAGATCCTTGTCAACCTGCTCGACAACAGCATCAAGTACAACAAGCACGGAGGCACCGTCACGTTCTCATCGACCATCAAACCGGTCGACGACGAGCACGCCGTGTTTTGCTTTAGCGTCTCGGATACCGGCATTGGTATGACATCCGAGTTTTTGGCACACATTTACGAGCCGTTTGCCCAGGAAGGCGACGATGCGCGCAGCAAGTTCCAAGGAACCGGCATTGGCATGTCTATCGTCAAATCGCTCATCGACATGATGGGCGGCACGATTGAGATTTCGAGTGAAGTTGGCGTGGGAGGTACGTTTAACGTCCAGATTCCGCTCGAGATCGACAAGAACCCTCAGGCAAAAGAACGTACGGACGAGCAGGCATACAGTTGCTCGCTTGCAGACATGAACGTTCTTTTGGCAGAAGATAACGAGCTCAATGCCGAGATTGCCCAGGCTCTGCTCGAAAGCGAGGGCATCGTCGTAACTCGCGCCGCCGACGGCAACGAAGCGGTCGACCTATACGTTGGCCGTCCCGCGGGTAGCTTCGATGCGATTCTAATGGACATCATGATGCCGGGCATGGACGGCTACGAGGCAACCCGCGCGATCCGCCTGAGCGAAAAGGCCGATGCGGCCGACATCCCCATCATCGCGCTCACCGCCAACGCCTTTGCCGAAGACGCCGAGGCGGCACACAACGCCGGCATGAACGCCCATCTACCCAAACCGCTCGACTTTAACAAGCTCAAAAACATACTCGCCTGCATCAAGAAAAACGGGGCTGTTTCGCTATAGTTTGTGCTCAACCACCATGCGCAGTAGAAAGGAAGCCAACGATGTTTAGGCCCTTGCGTCGAAAGAAACGCGCCATCACCGACGAGGAGGCGCGCGAGCTGCTTGCCACCTGCAAGCGCGGCGTCTTTGCCGTCAATGGCGACGACGGCTACCCGTATGCCATTCCCGTCAACTACTTCTTCGATCCCGAGCACGACAAAATTTACTTTCATGGTGCCAAAGCAGGGCACAAGGTGGACGCACTCAAACGAAACGACAAAGTCTGCTTTACCGTCTATGGCAACGATTGGCACAAGGATGACGACTGGGCACCCTACGTTATGAGTACCGTGGTCTTTGGTCGTTGTCGCCTGGTAGATGAAGCGCCCGCGTTTATCGAGGACAAAGTCCGTCAGCTCGCGCTTAAGTACTACCCTTCCGCCGAAGAAGTCGAGGAGGAGATCGCCAAAGACATAAAGGGCGTCCAACTCTACGAGATTTCGATTGAACATCTTTGCGGCAAGCAGATTCATGAAAAGTAGCGAATGCGGAAAACGCGCTCGCTACCCTCTGCGCCCCATGTGCCCACGCATTTTGACGGCGTAGGCACATGGGGCAGCACTCGAATCGAGCGCCCCCTATACCCCAAAAACGTAGCGGTCCAGGCGCTCACACGCCTCCTTTACGCGCGAAAGCGGCAGTGCCAGATTCACGCGAATGTGGCAGGGTCCGTGGAACGGGCGGCCGTCCTGATACCCCACGCCCACACGCGCGCCTTCGTCGAGCAGCCACTGAATATCGCGGCCATGGTCGCGGCACCACTCGGTGCAGTCCAGGAACACCATGTACGTGCCCTGCGGGCGCGAATAGGACACGCCCTTAAAATGCTCGTCCACGTAATCGCAGAAGTAGTCAATGTTGCCCTGGATGACCTGATTGAGCTCATCGACCCACTCGTAGCCCTGCGGCTGGTAGGCGCCGATAAGCGCGTGCATCGAAAGGACGTTCATCTCGTTGTAGTGAGTCTTGTTGGACACGGCGCACACGCGGTCGCGCAGCGTCTCGTTATAGATGATGTGGTAGCTGCCGACCAAGCCCGCCAGGTTGAACGTCTTGCTGGGCGCGTAGAGGGCAACCGTGCGCATGCGGGCATCCTCGCTCACCGACTGCGTCGGGATATGCTTGTGACCGGGCAGGATGATATCGGACCAGATCTCATCCGAGATCACCACGCAATCGTGTTGGCGATAGATGTCCATGGCGCGCTCGATCTCGTCGCGCTCCCATACGCGGCCGCAGGGATTGTGCGGCGAGCAGAACACCGCGGCATGGATGTGATTTTGGACGAGCTTGCGCTCCATGTCCTCAAAGTCCATACGCCACACGCCTTGGTCGTCGAGCTTAAGCGGGCTGTGGACAATGCGATAGCCCGCGGCCTCGATGGACTTGGTAAAGCCGATGTAGGTGGGACTGTGGACCAGCACCGCATCGCCCGGCTGAACATACGCTCGCAGCGTCGACACGACACCGCCCAGTACGCCGTTTTCGTAGCCGATATGCTCCGGCGCCAAGCCCTCAACGCCGTTGCGACGGCTCTGCCATTCGATGATGCGGTCAAAGTACTCGGGACGCGGATTGAAGTAGCCGAACATAGGGTGCTGAGCGCGCTGAATGATGTGCTCCTGGACCGTGGGCACCGTGGCAAAATTCATGTCGGCCACCCACATGGGAATGCGGTCGAAGCCCTCGTCGGGTGCGTTCGGAGCCATACCGGGGATCTCGCCCCAGGAGTCAACGGCGATGGAGTCCATGCCGTGGCGGTCGATAAGCGAGCTAAAGTCGTATTTCATGCTGAGCCCCCGTGCAAAGTGATTGTTTTGGTAGGCGTTATTGTCCACCAGCGTGGGCGGTTTTGGCGCGGAGTTTGGCGCTTAATTTGACGGGTGCGGACGAATGGCTGGTTAGTCTTGCGCGTCGTTGACGGCGACTACGGTTAGCTGGGTTTCGTCGACCGTAAACGATATGTCGAGTCCGGCGTAGGCCAGATGATAGACGCGGTTTGGCTCGTGCTTGCTGCCCGCGCGGCGCGGATCTTGGCGTAGAACCTCGACCAAGCCAGAAATCTTTGCGGGCGGGACCGTATCCTGCAGAGCTTGCGGAAACTCAACATCGAGCTCTTGCCACGGAGCATCCTCAATCCAGCCGCCGGTCGCATCCGGGTGGCAATCCGCAAACGGAATGTAGGGCTTAATGTCGTAGATGGGCGTGCCGTCGCGCAGGTCGGCCCCCAACACATGGATGATGGGACCATCGTCGGTGAGCTCGACACGATCAAGCTTGACGCAGGTGAGACCGATGGGATTAGGGCGAAACGGACTGCGCGTGGCAAAGACGCCCACACGCTCGGCTCCGCCCAGACGCGGCGGACGCACGGTTTTCGACCACTTGGCATTAGTTCCGGACCTGTCCTGCTTTTTGGCATCGGCGGCTATGTCCTTAGCCGTGCCGCCGGGCGTGCCGTTTTCGAAGCGCCAGAGCAACCATAGGTGAGAGAAGGAATCCAGACCCTCAACTGCTGCGTTGGAGGCAAATTCCGGTTCAAAGACGATGCGTCCCTGCAAATGGGGCGCCAAAAAGCTGTTGCGCGGAATGCCGAACTTCTGCGGCAGATCGGTATGTATGTGTGCAATAGGTTCCATGCCGGTCATTGTACGGCATGGAGGCGTGGGACGTTGTACGCAATTCTTCGCCGCAGCCCCCGTCGCGCAACCAACGGTTGCTTGGAAGGGCACCTGCCGCCGCGTATGCTTAAAGCCAACAACCAGCAGAAAGGAGCCGTTATGGCCTTCGCAGAAAAGCTCATTGCTGTCCGTCGCGCCCATCATCTTACCCAAGAGCAACTCGCCGCCAAGCTCTTCGTCACACGCCAAGCCGTCAGCCGTTGGGAACGCGGCGAAGTCACACCGGGCATCGACATGATGAAGCTCATTGCCGCCATAACCGGAGAACCGCTGTCCCACCTGCTCGAAATGCCCGAGCACTATTGTCAGAGCTGCGGCATGATACTCACGCCCAACGACTGCGGCACCGACGCCACGGGCGCCACGACCGACCATTACTGCAAGTGGTGCTACGAGCACGGCAAGTACACCTACGACACCACGATGGAGGCAATGATCGAGGATTGTGCCCCGCGCCTGGCACAAAACACCGGCATGTCGCTCGACGAGGCCGTCTCACTCATGGGTGCCGTCTTGCCGCAGCTGGAGCGCTGGCGCGCCGTGCAGGAAAACGAGGAGCGCTTCGGCGCCGAGGCGCGGGCGCGCTATGGCGACGAGGCTGTCGATGCAGCAAACGAGGCACTGCTGGGCATGGACCCCGAGACATGGAACGACATGAAGGAACTTGAACGCGCTGTTCTGGGCCAGCTCTCGATTGCCATGGGCGATGGCGAACCGGAAGGCAGCGAGGCCCGCAAGCTTGTAGCAATGCACCGTCGATGGATTGGCCTTAACTGGGGACACGAGCCCCAAGACGAAGCATACCTGGGCCTCGCCCACGGCTATCTTGCCGATCAGCGCTTTATCGACTACTACGACAAGCCCTGCGGCACCGGAGCCACGGCGTTTCTGGTCCATGCCATCGAGTCATCAATGGATCGCGCATAGACTGCGGCGGCTTTGGGTATCTCAACCGAAACCTCAACCGATTGGAGACACCATGGCTACTGATCACGAACTCGTGCTCTACGTTATGACCGGCTGCCCGTATTGCATAAAGGTCAAGCGCTTTTTGGCCGATAACGGCGTGACCATCCCCGAGCGCAATATCTCGACCGACCCCGATGCCGAGCAGACGCTCATCGCCGTCGGCGGAAAGCGCCAGGTTCCCTGTCTGCTCATCGACGGCAAGCCACTCTACGAGTCGAGCGACATCATCGCGTGGGTGCAGAAGAACCTGCTCTAGCACGCGCACTGCGGCCAGTTCGCGCCAACCGAGCCGAACCCATACGAACCAAACATGTACGCCAGCATCCAAAGTCGACATTTTCCGACATCTTTGGATGCTGACGTACAGCTTTTCAATCTAGTCATTGGGGACGTTCTTGAATGACTAGTCGTTAAAGAACGTCCCCAACGACTAGTAGCCACAAAAGCGGGCAACAGGCGCAAGCGGCTGCTCGCGAAAGACGCGCTCGACAGCAGCGCGGTATTCATCGACCTTTTTGGTCTTGCGAACGAGCTTGTGAACGGTCGCGGGATCGGCGAAGGCGCATTTGGCGTAGAACCACCACTCCTTCATGCGAAAGACCGCGTTGTCCCCAATCTCGTCCGCATAGGCCGCAAACAGCATGTCGTGGAAGCGCTGCAGCTCAGCGGCCGTGGCAGCAGGGCCGCCCTTAACCATGCGAGCCAGCGCGGGGTTCGCAAGCAGGCCGCGTCCCAGCATTACATGGCGCGTGCCGGGATAGGCCTCCACCAGCGCGTCCATATCCTCAAGATCGAAAATGTCGCCGTTATAGGCAACGGGGAACGGCGCCCGCTCCAGCGTCTGGCCGTAAAACTCTTTGCGCGGCGAGCCTGTATAACGGTCCTTTTGCACGCGCGGATGCACGATCAACTCCGCCAGCGGCATGCGGCAATAGAGGTCGAGCACGCGCTCGTACTCGTCGTCGCTTTCCAACCCCAACCTGGTCTTGACCGACACCGGCAAGGGCGAGCGTTCGCACACGTCGCTCAGGAACACCTCGAGCTCATCCAGGTTGCGCAGAAAGCCCGAACCCTTCCCCTTGGCGACAACCGTGCCCGAGGGGCAGCCAAGGTTGAGATTGACCTCGCGATAACCCATGTCGGCGAGCACCTGCGCCGCCCACACAAACTCGTCCGCATTCTTGGACATCAGCTGGGGCACCACATTAAGCCCCTGGTTATTGGCGGGATCGACCTCTTTAAACGCCTTGCCGCCAAAGCGGTTGCCCACCCGCGGCGGCGGCAAAAACGGCGTGTAATAGCAATCGAGCGCGCCAAAGCACTCCGCATGCACGCGACGGAACACATGCCCGGTAATCCCCTCCATAGGGGCCAGCGATAAAAACATCAACATCTACTCTCAGATCAATGCGGCAGAGGGACTGTCCCTTTGTCACATCCTCCCATTCAAACGGTTCAGAAACTCTTCGCAGGCGCGAGAACGCAGGCGATATTTTTTCCACACCAGATACGATGCAATGGTGAAGGGGCAAAAGGGCAGTCCCTTTGCCC
>CAKXKM010000025.1 GCA_934876235.1 Collinsella sp. AF02-46-1
ACCGGGGATTGCTATGACGTACGTTGGCTGAAATATTAACGTGGGATCCGCCGTTCGAACGAACGGCGGATCCCACACTCACTTTTTATTCAGCCCTAGTCATCACGCAAAGCCCCTTCGGCAGCACACGGTGCGGCCAAGTCACCGCAGGCCGGGGCGGGAGGCGGACCTTTCTCTCGGAAAACTTCGCGAAGCCCAGTTTCCGAGAGAAAGTGTCCGGCTGCCGCCCCGGCCGACCAGGTCACATTACACCGTGTGCTGTGGCAGGTCCTGCAGGGCGATGACGTCCATGCCCATGTCGTTGGCGCTGCCGTGACCCTGCTGGTCCTCGCGCACCGCCTCGATGGCACTCACGTACGTGTTGGCGGCAGACATCGCGGTCACGCAGGTCACGCCGCGTCGCACGGCCTCGGTACGTAGCAGATAGCCGTCGCCGCGCGAGCCCGGACCGTACGGCGTGTTGATGATCACCGCGATCTTGCCATCGGCGATGAGGTCGCCGATGTTGGGGCGCTCGCCGTCGTGCGGGCCGCTAATCTTCTCCACGATCTCGCACGTCACGTTGCCTCCACGCAGCACGCGCGCCGTACCCTCGGTGGAGCAGATGTCAAAGCCCAGGTAACGCAGGATACGCGCGACCGAAAGGATGTGGCGCTTGTCGCGGTCGCACACGCTGATGAATACCTTGCCGGCGCTCGGGTCGGGCAGCTTGTAGTCGATCGCCAGCTGCGTCTTGGCGTATGCCTCGGGATAGCTCTTAGCGATACCCATGACCTCGCCCGTCGACTTCATCTCGGGCCCCAGGATGACGTCGGCGCCCGGGAAACGACCCCAGGGCATGACGGCTTCCTTCATGCAGAACCAGTCCAGCTGACGTTCGTCGCTCGGCAGGCCCAAGCTCGCGATGGAATCGCCTGCCATGATGCGCGCCGCGCATTTGGCCAGCGGCACACCGGTGGCCTTGGAGATAAACGGCACGGTACGGCTGGCGCGCGGGTTGGCCTCGATTACGTAGACGGTCTCGCCCTTGATGGCATATTGCACGTTGACCAGACCGCGGACTCCCAGCGCCATCGCGATGCGGCGCGTGGTCTCGCGGAGCTTCGCCTGCAGGCTCTCGCTAAAGCTGAACGGCGGGATGCAGGTCGCGGAGTCGCCGGAGTGAATACCGGCTTCCTCGATATGCTCCAGGATGCCGCCGATGTATACCTCTTCGCCATCGCACAGGGCGTCGACGTCGGACTCGATCGCACCCTCCAGGAAGCGGTCCAGGTACACCGGGTAGTCGGGGCTAATGCGCGCAGCCTCGGCCATGTAATCGCGCAGATGCTCGGCATCGTAGGCGATCATCATGCCGCGGCCGCCCAGCACATAGCTCGGGCGCACCAGCAGCGGATAGCCGATGTGCGCGGCCACGGCCTCGGCCTCCTCAAACGAGGTGGCCTGGCCCGCCGGCGGGTACATGATGCCCAGCTTGTCGAGCAGAGCGGCGAAGCGCTCGCGGTCCTCGGCAAAGTCGATGGCATCGGGCTTGGTGCCCATAATGTTCACGCCGCTCTCCTCGAGCATGCGCGCCAGCTTAAGCGGAGTCTGGCCGCCGAGCGTCACCACGACGCCGTCGGGGCGCTCGACATCGATAACGTCCATGACGTCCTCGTAGGTGAGCGGCTCAAAGTACAAGCGGTCCGAGGTGTCGTAGTCAGTCGAGACAGTCTCGGGGTTGCAGTTGACCATGATGGTCTCGAAGCCGCGAGCCGCCAGTGCGTAGCTCGCGTGCACGCAGCAGTAATCGAACTCGATACCTTGGCCAATGCGGTTGGGGCCGGCGCCCAGGATCATCGCCTTGGGCCTGTCCGCCGGCGTGGTCTCGTCGGGAGCCACGCACTTCTTGGCATCCGGGCTCGTGCGGTAGATGTTCTCGTACGTCTTGTAGTGGTACTCCGTGGCGCTCGAAAACTCCGCAGCGCAGGTATCGACCGTCTTCATGCTGGGAACCACGCCCAGACCCTTGCGGTAAGCGCGCACAAAGCGCTCGTCCGAGCCGGTCAGCGCGGCAATCTCGGCGTCGCTCGTGCCGTATTGCTTGAGCAGGCGCATCGCGTCGGCGTCGATATCCTCCACACGCAGGCCGCGGATGCTCTCCTGGACCTGCACCATGTCGTTGATACGGTTGAGGTACCACGAATCGATACCGCAGATGGCATGGATGCGGGCGATGTCCCAGCCACGGCGCAGGGCTTCGACCACAAAGAAGATGCGGTGCTCGGTCGGGGTTGCCGCGGCCTGAGCGAGCTCATCGTCGCTCAGCTTGTCGGCACCCTCCTTGCCACCGGCGCAGATGCCCTGGTGACCGTCCTCCAGTGAGCGCATGGCCTTGCCGAAGGCCTCCTCAAAGGTGCGGCCGATCGCCATGATCTCGCCCACGGCCTTCATGCGCGTGGTGAGCGTGGGGTCGGTACCCTTAAACTTCTCGAAGGCAAAGCGCGGCACCTTGACCACGCAGTAGTCAATCGTGGGCTCAAAGCAGGCGGGCGTTGCCTTGGTGATGTCGTTGACGATCTCGTCGAGCGTGTAGCCCACGGCCAGGCGAGCGGCGGCCTTGGCGATGGGGAAGCCCGTGGCCTTGGAGGCCAGTGCGGACGAACGGCTCACGCGCGGGTTCATCTCGATGACGATCAGGCGGCCGGTCTGGGGGTTCACGGCAAACTGCACGTTGGAGCCGCCGGTCTCGACGCCGATCTTCTCCAGAATGGCGAGCGACGCGACACGCATGCGCTGGTACTCAAGGTCACTTAGTGTCTGCGCCGGCGCCACGGTGATGGAGTCGCCGGTGTGCACGCCCATGGGGTCGAGATTCTCGATGGAGCACACGATGATGCCGTTGCCGGCGTGGTCGCGCATGACCTCCATCTCATACTCTTTCCAACCCTCGATGGACTCCTCGACCAGCACCTCATGGGCAGGCGAGAGCTCAAGGCCCTGGCTCACGATGGAGACGAGCTCCTCGTGGGTGTGCGCGATGCCGCCGCCGGCGCCGCCGAGGGTAAAGCTCGGACGCAGCACGCAGGGATAGCCCACGCGCTCGGCGATAGCCTCGGCGTCGGCCACGCTGTAGGCATAGCCCGAGCGCGCGACCTCCAGGCCGATCTCGGCCATGGCCTCGTTAAAGAGCTTGCGGTCCTCGCCGCGCTCGATAGCGGCCAGGTCGCAGCCGATCATCTCGACGCCGTACTTGTCCAGCGTGCCGTCTTTCGCCAGCTCAACAGCGGCGTTCAGACCGGTCTGGCCACCCAGCGTGGGCAGCAGCGCGTCCGGATGCTCTTTCTTGATTACGCGCTCGATAAACTCGGCGGTGATGGGCTCGACATAGGTGCGGTCGGCCAAGCCCGGGTCGGTCATGATGGTCGCCGGGTTGGAGTTGACCAGGATGACCTCAAAGCCATCCTCCTTGAGCACCTTGCAGGCCTGGGCGCCGGAGTAGTCGAACTCGCAGGCCTGGCCAATAACGATGGGGCCCGAACCAATAACGAGGATGCGCTTGATGTCAGTACGTTTCGGCATGTTAGTTCTCCTCGGTCGCAGCGTTCTCGGACTCGGCGAAATTCCAGCCGGCGAGGCGGTCCTTCGCGGTGTCGATGTCCAGGTAGTTCTCCTCGCCGTCCATGAGTCGCGTAAAGGCGGTAAAGAGATAGTGGGCATCGGTGGGACCGGGCGAGGCCTCGGGGTGGTACTGGACCGAGAAGCACGGGGCGTCGAGCAGCTGGATGCCCTCGGCGGTGCCGTCGTTGAGGTTCACGTGCGTCAGGCGAATGCGGCCGAAGCGCTCGTTCATCACGACCGGCGCGATGCCGCGACGCACCCAGGCGCGCAGGTCGCCATCGGCCGCATGCTCGGTCTCGCCGCCGGAAAGTTCCGGGATCAGTTTGCCCAGACTGGGGAACAGCAGGCCAAAGCCGTGGTTTTGCGCGGTAATCTCCACGCGACGGCTCACCAGGTTCATAACCGGCTGGTTACCGCCACGGTGACCGAACTTAAGCTTTTCCATTTGGGCGCCGCACGCCAAGCTGATCATCTGGTGACCAAGGCAAATGCCAAAGACCGGCACCTTGCCGATCAGCTGCTGCACCTGCTCGTAGGTCTCCACCACGGCATCGGGGTCGCCGGGGCCGTTGGATAAAAAGACACCGTCGGGATTCATGTCGAGCACCTCACTCGCGGGCGTATCCCACGGCACGACAGTAAGGTCGCAGCCGGCGCGGACGAGGCCCTCCAGGATGCCGCGCTTCACACCGCAGTCGTAGGCGACCACTTTGTGACGGGCAGGAGCGGCAACCGCAAGCGCAAAGTCATGCGTGGCAGGCAGGTCGGCGACCACAAA
Organism: Collinsella sp. AF02-46-1; assembly: GCA_934876235.1. GTDB lineage: Bacteria > Actinomycetota > Coriobacteriia > Coriobacteriales > Coriobacteriaceae > Collinsella. Next base: position 4,379 of record CAKXKM010000025.1, read on the forward strand.
CTCGTGGGGCGCGGGGCAACTTACGGTCTTGACCAGGTTCTCGCCTACCAGCGTGGGCGCTGCGGCCAGACGCTCGGCAAGCTCGTCGACGTCGAAGATCTCGGTCGAGATAATGCCCATCTTGGAACCATTGTCACGCAGATGGCGCACCAGGGCGCGGGTGTCGACACCCTCGATAGCGACGATGCCGTGAGCGCGCAGGTACTCCGGCACGCTGACGGCCAAGCGCCAGTTAGAAGGCGTGGCGCACATGTCGCGAACGATCATGCCGCGCATAGCCGGAGCGCTCGCAGGGCGCACGGCATCGCCGGGGAAGGCCGACTGGACGTCGGTCTCGTCGATACCGTAGTTGCCGATCTGCGGATAGGTCATGGTTACGATTTGGCCGGCATAGCTCGGGTCGGTCATGACCTCAAAGTAGCCCTCGAGCGAGGTGTTGAAGCAGACTTCGCCGGTCGCGGTGCCCTCGGCGCCGCATGCACGTCCATAAAAAATGGTCCCATCCTCAAGATACAGGATGCAGGGACCGCAGGTGCCCTTGCTGGTTTTGGCCAGCATACGCTGGCAAAGCTCGCTGGGCGCGAAGGTGCGGGCGGCAGCGCCCGCGGTATGGTTGTTCGCCATAATTCTCCTTCCCGGTCTCACAGGACCGGCTTAAAGGTGTGTAGTTAGGCCTCGCGGTATTGTAACCGCAAGCATGCCTCATGGCGTTAATTTCATCGAAATGTTTACGAAATGATAATTATGACTTTCTATGCATAATGATTTTTTAATCCCCGTCCCAGAAAAATCATCCCGCGGGGCTTGTGGCTCACGCGGGATGATGGCGTCTTACTTTTTCTTGTCCTGTCCCAGCAGATCGGACGGCGTTCGGTCGGGCTTGCCGCCGCGGAAAATCTCGCGGCCATGCAGACGATGCTCCAGGTCACGTTCGGCCTTTTCCTCGTCAATCTTGGTCTGGCTCACCACCGGGTCCTCAATCAACGACGACACCGAGTTCACCTGCTTCTGAATGCGCTCGGCGATAGTGTCATCCATACTCACGATGCGCATCTTCCAGTCGATACTCGTAGCGTTGGATGAGCTCTTGGTCCACACGAACGTCAGGATGGCGCTCTGGTGGCCCTGGGCGGGAAACATGCCAAAGAAGGAATCGTGCTGAATGTTGCTATCCTCGTCGATATAGGCGTGAACGTTATACACCACGCGGTCGATCTTATCGTTGAGCAACGCGTTGGTCGCAAGCGCCGCGGCCTGGATCTGACCATTGGACAGCAGCTCGAGCTCGTTGGCAGACGATGTGTCCAACACCGTCACCTCGACCGTGCCCGTACGCTCATCGGCTTCATCGACGGTAAAGTCGAGTGGGAACTGCGTAAAGCCGTTGCCCCACTCGAGGCCGCCCTTCAGCGCCGTCGAAACGGTATCGACCGAAACGCTCTCGGACAGGTTGGCGGTGTTCAGACGACGCATCACGCCGTAGCCAATCTGCATGCCCACGATCAGCACCAAAATACCAATGACCACGGCCATCGCGGTCTTCGTAATGGTATGACTCACCCGCGAACCCGAAGGATCGTCCTCGGACAGCGGGTCGATATGTTTTGCCTGGCTCGCGCGGTCCTCGCTGCGCAGCTGCGCTAGCGCCGCTTTGTCACCGCGCTTGGCCGCAGCCTCCTTCTCACGCATGCGCTCGGTTCGCTTTTTGGCAAGCGTGGGATCCAAGACACCGGATGCATCGATTTCGGAGAATAACTCCGTCACTTCTTCCGGAGTCAAAGGGTTCTTGTCAGCCATAACCTTCCTGTCATATCAATCAGTCGAGCTCGTGCGCACGCGCACCTTCGAACTGCATTCGATAGTAACGGGCATAGGTGCCGCCACGGGCGAGAAGCTCCTCGTGCGTGCCACGCTCCACAACGCGACCATGCTCAACGGTCGCAATCTCATCGGCATGCTTAATGGTCGAGAGACGGTGGGCGATGATGATTGTGGTACGGCCGCGTGCCAGCTCTTCGAGCGACTCCTGGACCGCCTCCTCGCTCTCGTTATCCAAAGCACTCGTCGCCTCGTCCAAGATCAAGATTTTGGGATTCTTGAGAAACACACGCGCGATGGCAACGCGCTGTTTCTGTCCGCCCGAAAGACGGCTGCCGCGCTCGCCCACGACCGTGTCATAGCCCTGTGGAAGCGACTCGATAAAGGCATCGATGTTGGCGCGACGGGCGGCCTCGGCGATCTCTCCTGCCGTAGCGCCCGGCTTGCCGTAGGCGATGTTCTCGCCAATCGTGCCGTCAAACAGATAGACATCCTGCTGCACCAGGCCGATGGCGCGACGCAGGCTCTGCTGCGTCACATCGCGCACGTCCTGGCCGTCGATGCTAATGAATCCGGCGGCCACGTCATAAAAGCGCGGCAGCAGCGAACAGGTCGTGGACTTGCCGCCGCCCGAAGGGCCAACCAAAGCGATGGTCTGCCCGGGCTTGATGGACAGGTCCATATGGTCGATAACGGGACGCTCGCCGGCATCGCCCTCGCCCAGCTCAACATCCTCGTAGTTAAAGCACACGTCGTGATACTCCACGGCGCCGGCAGTCACCTGCAGATCCGTAGCGCCCGGCTTGTCCTGGATATCCGGCGCGGTCGAGAGCACCTCGTCCATACGCTTAAAGCCGGCGATAGCCTTCTGATACGTTTCGGCCGAATTGACGAGTGTCTCGAGCGGCGTGCAGAACAGCGAAATATAGAGTGCAAAGGTCGCCATATCGACCGCCTGCAGCTGCCCCTGGGCGACCAGCCAGCCGCCCAGCAACACCACGATCACATAGAGCACACCCGAAAGCAGGCCATACGTCGCGGTATAGACGCCCATGGCGTGATACATGTTCTCCTTGGACGAAAGATAGCGATTGTTTGAGGCGCGGAACTTGAAGCGTTCGGTCTCCTCATTGGCAAAGCTCTTGACCACGCGCATGCCCGCCAGCGAATCCTGCAGCTGCGCATTGATGCCGCTGATCTTTTTGCGGTTGTCGCTAAAGACCTCGCGCATGCGCATGTTCTGCCAAAACATGATGACCGCAAACGCCGCCGTCACCACGGCCATGGCGAGCGCCAGCACCGGGGCGATGGTAAAGAGGATCACAAACGAGCCGATAATCTCGATGCCGCAGATGATGATCCACTCGGGCACGTGATGCGCCGCCTCGCAGATATCGAACAGGTCGTTGACCACGCGGCTCATCATGTCGCCCGAGCTGTTGCGGTCGAAGTACGCAAAGCTGAAGCGCTCATACTGGTCGAACAGGTCCTCGCGCATCTTGGACTCCATGCGCGCGCCCATCACGTGACCCCAATAGCTCACAAAGTAGCGGCAGGCGCAGCGGACGGCATACATCAACACCAAGCCCACCGCGATCATGCCGAGCGCCTGCATAATGGCAGCCTGACCCTGAGTAAATAGCCCGCCGGTCAAATTGCGCAGGATAATGGGGAACGCCAGGTCAATGGCGGCAAGCACCAGAGCGCAAACAGTATCAGCAACAAAAAGCCCCATCTGGGGCTCGTAATACGAAAGAAACCTCTTCAGCATGTGATCCTCAAAGAAATATCAGCAACGTAAGGCCCTGGGACAAAGCAATCAGCAGTACTTGTCCCAGGGCTATCCCCACTCGTTAAAGTTCGGTCCCGCCCAAGCGGTGCGCGATGCTATCGCAGGCCAAGGCGCCCACGACGGTCTTGGCGTCTTCGATCTTGCCGTCGAGCACGGCGTCGATCAGCTCGTGCAGCGGCACCAGGTCAACGTTGACAAACTCGTCATCGTCGGGGTTGGGCGCATCAAACTCCAGCTTGGTAGCCAAGTAGATGTGAATGATCTCGTCGCAAAAACCGCAGGACGTGACAATCGACGTCAAAAAGCGAATGCGATCAGCCCTAAAGCCCGTCTCCTCATGCAGCTCGCGTTTGGCGCAATCGAGCGGGTCCTCGCCTGGATCGAGCTTGCCGGCGGGAATCTCGACCGTCACGCGGTCGATAGCGGTGCGGTACTGACGCACCAGTACGATCTTGCCGCTCTCGGTCAGCGCTACAACGGCCGCCGCACCCGGATGGCGAACGATATCGCGGGCGCTGCGGCGACCGTTGGGCAGCTCAACCTCAAGACGGTGGACGTCGAGGATCTTGCCCTTCCAGGCGCACTCCTCCGAAAGAATCTTCTCGTGCAGCTCGGCATCGTGCGGGTCGTCGTCGCCCAGCACCAGCGCCGGCTCGTCAGCGACCTCGCCGCCAGGCTCGCCCTCAGCGTGCCCATACATGCGGCTGCCCTCTTCAACGATCTGCGCATCCACGAGCTCTTCGTTCTTCTCGTCCATCCGTCTCATTCCTCTCGGATTTTAGGCATCCCAGGCGTCGCGGCCGCGCAGCGCGCGCAGGCCGATGTCGTGGCGCAGGGTCTTGCCTTCAAAATCAATCTTCTCGCAGGCCTCGTAGGCAAGGTTGCGAGCGTTCTCGAACGTGTCGCCCAGAGCGGTCACGGCAAGCACGCGGCCACCATTGGTCACGAGCTGGCCGTCCACCACGGCGGTGCCCGCGTGGTACACGGTCACGTTCTCCATGGCCTCGGCGTCGGCGATACCGGTGATGACCTTGCCCTTCTCGTAGCTGCCGGGATAGCCCGCGCTCGTCAGGACAACGGCCACAGCCCACTCGTCACGCCAGTCGAGCTCAATCTGATCGAGCTCGCAGTTGGCGCAGGCGAGCATGACCTCAACCAGGTCGTTCTTAAGGCGCGGCAGCACGACCTGCGTCTCGGGGTCGCCAAAGCGGGCATTGAACTCCAGCACCTTGGGGCCGGCAGGCGTGAGCATAAAGCCGCCATACAGGCAGCCGCGGTAGTCGATGCCCTCGGCAGCAAGCTCGGCAACGGTCTGCTCCATGACCGCCACCATGGTGGCGTGCTCCTCGTCGGTCACGATGGGCACCGGGCTGTAGACGCCCATGCCGCCGGTGTTGGGGCCCTTGTCGCCCTCGAGGGCGCGCTTGTGGTCCTGTGAGGTGGCCATGGGGCGCACGGTCTTGCCGTCGGTAAAGGCGAGCAGCGAGCACTCGGGACCAACGAGCATCTCCTCGATAACCACGGTGTTGCCGGCATCGCCAAAGGTGCCGCCAAAGCACTCGCGCACGGCCTCCTCGGCCTGCTCAAGTTCGGTCGCCACGATAACTCCCTTGCCCGCGGCAAGGCCGTCGGCCTTCACGACCAGCGGAGCGCCCTGCTCGCGCACGTAGGCGAGAGCCGAAGCCTCGTCGGTAAACGAACCATAGGCTGCCGTCGGGATACCGGCGCGCTCCATGAGCTGCTTGGAGAACAGCTTGGAACCCTCCATCTGGGCGCCCTCGGCACCCGGGCCAAAGCAGGGAATACCCACCGCGCGCACGGCGTCGGCCACGCCCGCCACGAGCGGAGCCTCGGGGCCAATTACCACGAGTCCGCATCCGTGGCTCTGCGCAAACGCCGCCACGGCCGCAGGATCGCAGTCGTCGAGAACAACGTTCTCGCCGCAGCTCGCGGTGCCGCCGTTGCCCGGCGCGATGTAGAGCTTGCCGGCGCGCGGTGATGCTGCGAGCTTAGCTGCCAAAGCATGCTCACGGCCGCCGCTGCCCAACAACAGGATGTCGATGGTTTGAGTGTCCGCCTTCAAGGGTGCCTCCTCTATGGATGAATGGCCCGTTCCGCGCGAGCCCTTTGCAAGCAAATATACCCCTCAGCCGCCCGCTTGGGCTGCAAAGGGGTATATCGCAATAACCAAATAGTCCCGATTACTTCCAGAATCGGTTGATGATCTGCTCGCGACCGGCGCCGACGCCAATGAACGTCACGCGGGTGTGTGCCAGATCCTCGATAAACGCCACGTAGTCCTGAGCCTCCTGCGGCAGCTCATCAAAGCTGCGGCAACCGGTGATGTCGCACTTCCAGCCGGGGAGCTCCTCGTAGATGGGCTTGGCATGCTCAAAGCGCACCTGATGCTCGGGCACGCTGGTGTAGCGCTCGCCATCGACGTCGTAGGCCACGCACACCTTGATGGTGTCGAAGGCCGAAAGCACGTCGAGCTTAGTCAGGGCGATATCGGTGAGGCCGTTGACGCGTGAGGCGTAGTTGGCGATGGGGCCGTCGAACCAGCCGCAGCGACGACGGCGACCGGTGGTCACACCGTACTCATAGCCCTCCTCGGTCAGCGTGTGACCGGCCTCGGACTCATAGGAAAGCTCGGTGGGCATGGGGCCCGAACCGACGCGGGTGATATAGGCCTTCATGACGCCCAGCACGCGGTCGACGTTCTTCATGCCCACGCCGGAGCCGGTGATGGCGCCGCCGGCGGTGCAGTTGGAAGACGTCACGTACGGATAGGTGCCGTGGTCGATGTCGAGCAACGTCGCCTGGGCGCCCTCAAACAGCAGGTCCTTGCCCTCATCGATCATGTTGTTGAGCAGCAGGCTCGTCTCGGTGATGTAGGGACGCAGGCGCTCGGCCATCGGCAGATACTCGTCGCAAATCTGGTCCACGGTGTAGGTGGGCAGGTTGTAGATGAGCTCGAGCTCGGGGTTCACGCGGGCAAGAGCGGTCTCCAGCTTGTCGCGGAACAGCGTCTCGTCCAGCATGTCCTGCATGCGCAGACCAATGCGGGTCATCTTGTCCTGATAGCACGGACCGATGCCGCGCTTGGTGGTACCGATGTTCTTCTTGCCGAGCTTCTGCTCAAAGGCGCCATCCAGATCGATGTGGTACGGCATGATGACATGCGCGTTGCCACTAATCTTGAGGTTCTTGGTGGTGATGCCGTCGGCCTCGAACATGTCGATCTCCTCAAGGACGACCTTGGGGTTGACGACGCAGCCGTTACCGATCACCGACACGTGATCGGAATACATGATGCCGGAGGGCACCTGGTGCAGGCCGTACTTCTTGCCGTTGACGACGATGGTGTGACCGGCGTTGTTGCCGCCCGAATAGCGCACGACGGCATCGAAGTCGCCGGCGACCAGGTCGCAAATCTTACCCTTGCCCTCATCGCCCCACTGGGCACCGACCAAAACGGTTGACGGCATGTTTACTCCTTACATTCATGGACTGTCTACGCGCCACGCCGGCACGCAGAAGCACAAAACATTCCCAGTATACCCGTGCAACGGGCGCCTGTCCTACTCCTCGGCATGTGCCCCATCAAGCTCATAGAACTTGGTGGATGCCGGCAGGAACATCAGGTCGACGTCGCCGATCGGGCCCGAACGGTTCTTGGCCACGACGATACGCGTAACGCCCTCGTCGGGTCGATCGTCGCGCGAGGCTTCGGCCTCGTCGGCGGAGCGGTCCAAGAACATGACGATATCGGCGTCCTGCTCGATGGAGCCCGATTCACGAAGGTCGGAAAGCTGCGGGCGCTTGCCGGTACGGGATTCGACCTGACGCGAGAGCTGTGACAGCGCGATGAGCGGGATCTTGAGCTCCTTGGCCATAATCTTAAGACCACGCGACATCTCCGAAACCTCGACGGTACGGCTCTCGGAGCGGCGTCCCGGTGGAGGACTCACCAGCTGCAGGTAGTCCAAAATGATGATTGCCTTTTCCTTGTTATGGAGCATGCGGCGGCTCTTGGCGCGAATCTCAGTCACTGTGGTGCCGGGCGTATCGTCAATCAGAATATCGAGCTTGGACAAGGTCTGCGTGGCCTCGTTGATATTGGCCCACTGCTCGGGGCTAATGCGGCCCATGCGGAAGTCACTGATCGAGATCATGGCGTAGGCGCAAATCAGACGCTGGGCAATTTCCTTGCCCGACATCTCCAGTGAGAAGAAGCCGACGGTATAACCAGCAGCGGCAGCGTTAAGTGCCAGGTTCAGAGCGAACGACGTCTTACCCACGGCAGGACGGGCGCCGATGATGATGAGCTGGCCTTCGCGAAAACCCATGAGCATGCGGTCGAGCGACGGGAAACCCGTGGGCACGCCCGCAGCCTGGCCGCCGGCCTGGCATACTTCCTCGGCCTCGTTATAGGCCTCGACCATAAACTCGGTCAACGTCTTGTAGCTCGACTTGACCTCGCGCGCCGTGACCTTGAGCAGCTTGCTCTCGGCCAGCTCCACGACCTCCTTGGTGTCGGTAGGCGCGTTATAGGCCAGCGCGTTGATCTCGTTGGTGGCACCGATCAGCTCGCGCAGCATCGAGTCGCGACGGACGATGGCGGCATGGTGCTGCCAGTTGACGAGCGACAGGGTCTGACCCATCAGCTCCAAAATGTAGGCCTCGCCGCCCACGGCATCGAGCTTGTTGATGCTGCGCAGGTAATCGATCAGCGAGATGGAGTCGATGGGAATGCGGCTGTTGTACATATCGACCATCGCGGTATAGATGGTCTTATGAATGGGCCGGTAGAAGTCATCGGGCTGCAGCTCGACCTGGGCCTCTTCGACCACCTCGGGCGATAGCAGCATAGCGGCCAGTACATTGGCCTCTGCATCTTGGTTTTGGGGAAGACCCAACTTTGAGCCGCGGTCCTCGACCGTCAGCCCGGTCTCCCTATCGTCATATGCCATGAGCATCCTCATTCATATCGCTTGCGAGCATCCATAGTATCAGCCACGGTCCCAAAACGCGCCGCGCGCCGCCAATCATCACCGAACCAAACGGATGAACGGTCCTGTATATAGGACTTCGACGCAACGTTCACCATGACACTCACTCAGCGCAAAAAACAAAAGGGCGCCCTGGTTTCCCAGAGCGCCCTTCTTAGAACAAGATTGTTGCGTTGCAGCAAATGCTACTCGGCAGCAGCCTCAGTCTCGACCTCGGCGGTCTCGGCCTCGGCGACCTCAGCGGCCTCCTCGACCTCAGCCTCGGCAGCGAGCTCCTCGGCGGTAACGCCGACGAGAACGACAACCTCGGCCTTGATCTCGCGGTACAGCGAGATGGCAACGGTGTGGGCACCGGCAACCTTGATGGGCTTACCGAGCTCGACGCGCTTGCGGTCGATGTCCATACCGAGCTGAGCCTTGATGGCGTCAGCGATCATAGCGGCGGTAACAGAGCCAAAGAGGATGCCCTCGTCGCCGACCTTGACGTCAACGGTGACCTGCTTGCCCTCGAGGGCAGCCTTGGTCTCGTTGGCGGTAGCCAGACGGACGGCCTCGCGCTTGGCGATGTTGTTGCGACGCTCGTCGAGCTGCTTGAGGTTGCCCTTGGTGGCGGCAACAGCGAGCTTCTTGGGGAACAGGAAGTTCTCAGCGTAACCCTGAGCGACCTCTACGACGTCACCCTCGCCGCCCTTGCCCTTGATCTCATCGAGAAGAATAACCTTCATGATGCGTCTCCCTTCTTAGCCGCGGTCGCGGTTGCCACGAGAGGAAACCACGGGGACGGTGTACGGCAGGAGAGCCATCTCGCGGGCGCGCTTGATGGCGTTGGCGATGTCATGCTGATGCTGCGTGCAAGCGCCAGTGACGCGACGGGGCTTGATCTTGCCACGATCGGTCATGTACTTACGGAGAAGCTGAGTGTCCTTATAGTCGATGAACTCAGTGTTCTCCTTGCAGAACTGGCAGTACTTACGACGCGGCTGACGTGCAGAAAAATCATTAGCCATGTCAAAATACCTTTCATTTGGCAACTTCGGCGAACCGAAGCCGCCTCTCACTCAAAAATAGGTGAACAACCCTTAGAACGGGATGTCCTCATCGTAGACGTCGACCGCGGGCGGCGTAGCCACCGGTGCGGCAGGACGCGCTGCAGGCGCGGGAGCTGCGGGGGCATAACCGCCCTGATCGTAGCCACCCTGGCCACCACGGGAGCTCATAAACTCGATCTCATCGACGATGACCTCAAGCTTGCTCCGGCGCTGGCCGTCGCGCTCCCAAGAGCTGTAGCGCAGCTTGCCCTCGATCGCGACCTTGTTTCCCTTTGCCAGGAAACGGCTCACGGCCTCGGCGCGGGTGCCGAACATAGTGCAGTCGACAAAGTTGGGATAGTCCTCCCACTCGCCAGTCTGCGCGTTACGGCGACGATCGTTGACGGCGACGCCAAAGGACAGAACCTGGGTTCCGCCGGCGGTGGCGCGCAGCTCGGGATCGCGGGTGAGGTTACCGGTGATGTTCACTCGATTGATGCTCATAACTCACTACTTCCTCTTGGGGCACAAGCCCAGTCCAAAACGACAGTCTTACTCCTGGTCGTCGCGACGGACGATCATGTGGCGGACCACAGCGTCGGTGATGCGCAGGATGCGATCAAGCTCGGCGATCTGGGTAGGATCTGCGTGGAAGTTGATGAGGGTGTAGTCACCATCGGTGAGGTCGTTGATCTCGTAGGCGAGCTTGCGCTTGCCCCAGTCGTCAACGGAGTCGACCTTGCCAGCGCCCTCAGCGATCGTGGTATCGATACGCTTCATAACAGCGAGACGAGTCTCGGGGTCGAGCGACGGGTCAACAAAGAACAGCAGTTCATAAGCCTTCATATTGTCACCTCCTCTGGGCAAATGTGGCTTCAGGTCGTGAAGGTGCGCCTGAAGCAGGAAAAGACTTGGTAATAATATCTTTCAACCTCCTAGGCCGCAAGAATATGCAGCTACAACCTCATGACCTCCACATATGCCCATACTCGCACGACGTTTCATGCGTCTTCCAACCAAATGCTGACCAAGTGCTTGACGGATTTGTGGACAAGATACGACGCCGCGGGGACAAGCTGAGCCAAGCCACAGGTCAACGGGCACAAGGCTGTGGTCGCAAAATGCATACCAGTGGTCCACAGCGCCACCCAAAGATTTTTAAATTCATTGCCAAGTCGCTTATGAATACCCCTTTTGAACAATTGAGTTAATCAACCACGCTGGTCGGAAGCCGTTTTTTGGCACCTCAAACCCCACTGCAACGACAAGCGCGGCCAAGCGTTTTAAAAAATGCCAACTTTTCTGTTTGCACTTTGCGGTTCCTCGTGTATACTGACTTTCGCATTTAACGGAGAGTTGTCCGAGTGGCCGAAGGAGCACGATTGGAAATCGTGTAGGCGTCAAAAGCGTCTCCAGGGTTCAAATCCCTGACTCTCCGCCAGTTAATTCCAAAGCAGGCCTTCGAGCCTGCTTTGTTTTTACCCCACGCGGAGGGGTGGCAGAGTGGTTGAATGCGGCGGTCTCGAAAACCGTTTGGCCTGTATAAGGTCACGAGGGTTCGAATCCCTCCTCCTCCGCCATTTTGGTTGAGAAAGCTCCCAACAACGGGAGCTTTTTTGTTTAGAGTCCCTTACAAGCAAATACGGCGGAGGAGGAGGGGTTCGAACCCGCCCTTCCCTCAAAAACATGTACGTCAGCCTCCAAAACCGACATTTTTCGACATCTTTGAAGGCTGACGTACACGTTTGGATTGAGCTCACGGGAGTGGCACTATTCGGAAGGCGCCTCTTCGTCTCGCATACCTTTCCAGTTGCGGATAAGAGCCTTGCGTAGTTCGTTTTGCTCTCGCTGGTGCCCGGTGTCGGTACAGCGAGGCATGCCGAGTGCTTCGCGAATGTTGTTCATGGCGCGGTGAAAGGCGAGTTGGCTGCCGAACTGAGCCGAAGTGAGCGTAACGATTCGATATCCCATTTGGGAGAGAACGGCCTCTCGCTCCGCATCTGCTCCTTTGCGCTCGAACTCATCGTGAAAACCGCCCTTATATTCGATACCGAGCTCCCTGCGCTTGTAGGTAACGAGCGCATCGATTTTAAGTGTTCGAGCTTTGGCGCAATGCCAGAGACGTTGAGGGATCTCGAGTGGTTTGTTGAGTTCGATACCTCGGATGCCAACGCCGCCTTCGCTTGTTGGGAGTGAGAGGGCGATTGCCGAAGCGGTCTCCATAGGCGAGGCCGAGCGATCGTAGATATGCCTGAGCGCGAGCCGTGCACGTGTGGCACCGGGTTTGCCGGGATGCCGATCGAGCAGTTCGATTATTTCATCCTTGGAGGTGGTGGCTGGTTGCTCGGTATAAGGGTCGGCGGGATTGAGCCTCATGCGATAATCGCCGCAAACTTCATAGCCATATTCGAGATATTCGATCCTATCCATCCACTCGGCAGCGAGCACGAAGGTGAAGGCTTCGTCGGTGATGAAGATTCCGGGCGTCAACTCGTTAATATGCTCGTAGGGAAGATTTTGTCCAAGAATGTGGCAAATGACGCCTTTGGTGCGAATTCGCTCGAATTCGAATACAACCGAGATATCGATAGTCTTGAGCATATCGGACGGAATGCCGCAGTCGATAAGTGCCTGTCGTATGCGCGCAACGCGTTGTTGGGTGGAGATGCCTTGTGCGCCTATCTGGTAGTCGTGCCGCGCAAGAGACTGAACCAAATTCTGGGGTGCATGATGGACAAGCCATGCGGTTTTATGCGAAATGAGAACAGGGGTATCCATTGAGGGCCTCTCGCTCTGAGCCGGTATCCAACTCTTATGTCCGTTGAAGTGGGGAAATATACCGGATGTGAGTAAATCAACTCACTCATGCTGTGAACCCAATCCAAACATGTACGTCAGCCTCCAAAGATGTCGAAAAATGTCGTTTTTGGAGGCTGACGTACATGTTTTGGACCCCTGGCATTCCAGTAACGCCACGCCCGCGCCCAGTCCCTACCGTTTGCCGAGCAATAGGGTCTCAATCGCCGCCAACCATGTACTATGTACGGGCATTGTTCAAACCCGAGAATCAAAGGACCTCATCTTGCCCGTCGTCGCCGCTATGACTGTTACTTCACACGCCTCGGATGCCATGGTCGCTATCCCATTTTGGCTCGAGATGTTCGCCGTTGTCGCGGCATCGATCTCGGGCGTGCTGGTCGCTCGCGAGCACAAGCTCGACCTGGTGGGCGCGGTCGCGCTCGCGGTGGTCTGCGGTCTGGGCGGCGGTCTTTTGCGCGATATGACGCTCCAGGTCGGCAACGTCTACATCCTCAACCAGCCCATGGCACTACCGCTCTCCATCGCCACAGCCGCCATCATCTATATCTTCCCGGCAATCGTCGATAAGCCCGAAAAACTCATTCCCCTGCTCGACATCATCTCGGTCGGCATCTATGCAGCAACCGGCGCGGACAAGGCGTTGGTGTACGGATTTGCGCCCGCCGTATGTATCATGATGGGCTTCTTTACCGCCGTGGGCGGCGGCATGCTGCGCGACGGCTTTATGGGCGTGGTCCCGGGCATTTTCCAACGCACCAACTTCTATGCCATCGCGGCCATCGCCGGATCGGCAAGCTATGTAGCCCTCGTCATGAGCGGCCTCATGAGCAATGTTGCCGCGCTGGTCGTATGCGTTGTGGTGACCATGGGGCTGCGTTGGCTATCACTGCGCTTTGACATTAAAAGCCCTACCGAGGAAGACATCGCGCGCTTTTTGCACCGTAAAAAGTAGGTAGCACAGCACAACCCCTCGAAATGCAACCGAGAGATTCTTTTAGAGCGCCCGCGCGTTGGGTACCCTGTTAGATACCTGTCGAGTATCTAACGAAGGATTCACTATGCCTTGCAACCAAGTACCGTCGATCCGGCGCCACAAAGCGCAGGCCCGCATCACCATCCTATTCGCGCTGATTGCGCTCGCGCTCACCGCACTTCCCACGGTGTCGTTCGCCGGCACCGACACCGCGGGAAACGTGCTCGCAACCGAAGTTGACTCAACTCCGTCCGGTATCGAAGGCGACCTGTACTGGGCCGGCCAAAGTCTCAACCTAGACGACGCCTCCATCGGCCGCGATATTATCGCGGCGGGTGAGAACCTGTCGATTCGCGATTGCACCGTAGGCGGCGCCGTTCGTCTGGCGGCACGCACCATCGATATCGCCAAAACCGCAATCGATGGCAGCGTCACGGTGGCCGGCCAGCACGTCGTGCTCAACACCGGCAGCACCGCCAACTGTTTTTACGCGGCAGGCGAAACGGTCGCCCTGCGCGGCTCCGCCAAATCGGCGGCGCTTGCCGGCGACACCGTAACCATCGACGGCACCGTCGATGGCGATGTTGAGGTCTGGGCCGACAAGCTCATCCTGGGTAAAAACGCCCGCATCACCGGCACGGTGAACGCCCACGTCTCACAGGACCCCGAGCGGGCCGAGGGCGCCCAGGTCGGAGCTCTCAAGATCGACCGGACCGAGAACGAGAACACCTCTACGGCCAACGACATTATCGGCGGCATCGTTGCCGCGGCGCTTTCCACCTGCTTTGTCGCCATCCTGCTTGAGCTTGTCTTTCCACGCGCAACCGCCAGCGCTGCCGGCATGCTCCATCAGCGTCCCATGCCGCTGTGGGTAAGTGGTCTTCTGGGCACGGTCGCCGTCGCTCCCGCCGTGCTGCTGCTCATCATCTCGATTGCAGGCCTGTCGCTCGCCGCCGCCCTCATGTGCGGCGTCATCGGCATCGCTTTGGTCTCGGCGGCATTTACGGGCACCGCGGTCGCGCGCATGGTCGGACACAACCAAAACCGCTACGCCATGGCCGCCGTGGGCGGTATCGTCGCGGGCGCACTCACGGCACTTCCTCTTATGGGCAACTTTGTCAGCGGTGTAGCCTTCGTCTTCACGCTCGGCTACGCCATCCAGATCATCTGGCGCAACGCCCACCTCAAGCCGCAGCAGCCGGCTAACACGCCAGGACTCCCCACCGCCTAGCCGCCAACCACCACAAAAGGGCCAGGCACCTTTGTGGTGGCGCAAGGCAACCTGATCCCATTGCACCAAAAAGGGCGCCGACCATTGCGGTCGACGCCCTTTCTTATTGGCAGTTATAAGCCCCAGCGCTTATTTGTTGACCTGGCCGGCGCGGACGGCTGCCTTCTTACGGTCGGTGGCGTTGAGCAGACGCTTGCGCAGGCGGATGTTCTTGGGAGTAATCTCCACCAGCTCGTCGTCGGCGATGTACTCCAGCGCCTCCTCCAGAGAGAAGGTGCGAGGCGGCACCAGCTGCACGGAGATGTCGGAGGTCGAGGAACGCTGGTTACCCAGGTTCTTGGTGCGGGCGATGTTGACGACCATGTCGCCGGCCTTGCTGCGCTCGCCCACGATCATGCCCTCGTAGCACTCGGTACCCGGCTCAACAAACAGCTGACCGCGCTCCTGCAGCGTACCCAGGGCGTAGGCAACGGCCTTCTCGGTGGTCATGGAGATCATGGCGCCGTTCTGGCGGTTGCCGATCTCGCCGGCGTAGGGGCCATACTCCAGGAAGGTGTGGTAGAACACGCCCTCGCCGTGGGTGACGTTCATGATGCGGTTCTTAAGGCCCATGATGCCACGCGTCGGGATCTTAAACTCAAGGTGCGTCACGATGCCCGAGGTATCCATGCTCGTCATGATGCCACCGGAGGTGCCGAAGACCTCAACGACCTTGCCCGAGTACTCGTCCGGGCACTCGACGACGGCCTGCTCGACAGGCTCCATCTTGTTGCCGTTCTCGTCCTTCTTAAACAGAACGCGCGGACGACCGACCTGGAACTCAAAGCCCTCGCGGCGCATGGACTCCATCAGAACGGACAGGTGCAGAATGCCGCGGCCCGAGACCTCGACGCCGCTCTTGTCCTCGAGCTCCTCGATCTTCATGGTCACATTGTTCTCGGCCTCGTTGAACAGGCGCTCCTTGAGCTGACGGGCGCCAACGATATCGCCGTCGCGGCCGACGAGCGGGGAGGTCGAAGCCTCAAAGACGATGGACAGGGTCGGCGGGTCGATCTCGATGGGCTCGAGCTCGACGGGATTCTCGGGGTCGGTGTAGACATCGCCGATATCGGTGCGGTCGATGCCCACAACGGCGGCAATGTCGCCGGCGCCGACTTCCTGGCACTCGGTACGGCCCAGGTAGTCGAAGGTAAAGAGTTGCTTGACGGTAGCGGTGGCGCTGGAGCCGTCGTTCTTGACGACCAAGATCTGGTCGCCCTGGTGGATGGTGCCGGAGTACACGCGGCCGATGCCGATACGGCCGACGAAGTTGGAGTGATCGATGGTCACGCACTGCATGGCCAGCGGAGCGGTCTCGTCAACCTCGGGTGCGGGCATGTCGTCGATGATCATGTCGAGCAGCGGGTACATGTCCATGTTGCCGTCCTCGGGATCATGTCGGGCAAAGCCGTTGACGCCGCTGGCGTAGATGACATGCTCCATGGCAAACTCAAGCTGGTCGTCGGTAGCGCCCAGGTCGGCCATAAGGTCCAGGCAGTCGTTGTAGGCCTTCTCGGGGTTGGCACCCGGACGGTCGATCTTGTTGATGACGATCATGATCTTAAGGCCGGTATCGATAGCGTGACGCAGCACGAAGCGGGTCTGGGGCATGGGACCCTCAAAAGCGTCGACCAGCAACAGGGCGCCGTCGGCCATACGCAGCACGCGCTCGACCTCGCCGCCGAAGTCGGCGTGGCCCGGGGTGTCGATGACGTTGATCTTAACGTCCTTGTACTCGATAGAGATGTTCTTGGCGAGAATCGTAATGCCGCGCTCGCGCTCCTGGTCGTTAGAGTCCAGGACGCGGTCCTCGACCTGCTGGTTGGCACGGAAGGCGTCCGTGGCACGCAGGAGCTTGTCGACCATCGTCGTCTTGCCGTGGTCGACGTGGGCGATGATGGCGATGTTCCTCAGATTGTCTACGCGCATGTAGTTCCCCTATCTTCTATCCATATACAAACGGCACGCGTATGCGGCCCGCCCAGCGATACAACGCTCAGCGGGAATATTGAGCCTTTTACCGAAAACTCGTTTATTTTAGCGATTTTAGATAAGAGGGGTTTCCTCACCTGCAGGTTCAGGGTCGCTCCACATAAAACCATCGCCGGCACCCATGCCCTCATACAGCACGTATGCCGAAAAACCGCTCTCGAGCGTGGTTTCGAAGAAGCTCACGAGCAGAGCATCGTGATAGCCGCCGTCAATCTCGACGCAGCCGGTGTAGCCGATGGCATAGCGGGCGATACGGCCCAGGCCCTCGTCCTTAAGACCCATCTTGTGCTCGGAGATAAAGTTGGTGGCAGCCTCCAGGCATGCCTCCTCGCCATCTTCGTCGAGTGCGGCCAGATAACGGTTGGAAGCGGCGTCCTCAATTGCCACAACCACGCCCGGGTTCTCGCCCGCGGCCAGGTCGTCCAAGAAGGCGCCAATCAGATCGCACACCATGGCGTCGAGCTCGGCGGAGACGTTACCGGCGTCCTGCATATCCTGTGCCATCTTTAGACCTTCCCATCGAATCCGGCGTCGTTACAGTTCTTGTGCCTCAGCAGCGATCTTGGCGGCAGCGTCGCGGGCGTGCATCATATCCACCGCACGCTTGTCGAGCACCTTGATCTGACTGGTCAGCATTACCGCGTCGACCACGCCCCAGATCACCAGGCCCGTAGAGATCGAAAACCCAAGCGCACCAACTGTACCACGAAGGCGCGAGCAGATTGCCGCGACAAGGGCGGAGATGACAACCATCTTGATAAACGAGCCGCGGCGCTCGCGAAGCGTACGGGCCTGTGTCACATAGGCGAGGCGGGCCGCCTCGGATGCTTCCGAGCGCATCTGGGCTTCACGCGCGATGGCGGCCGCCTCAGCCGACATGCCGCCGGCCATCAGCGAACGCTCCGCAACCTGGACGCCCCGCATTTAGAAGTCATCGGGGGAGAGCGTATGGACGAACTCGTCGAACTTCTCGAACTCCTGCTCGTCGTCGACTTCCTCGGCATGGGCAGAAACGGTGCCCAGGCGATTCATGATGTCGTCCTCCACAAACATGGGAGCATTGCTGCGCACGGCAAGGGCGATGGCATCGCTGGGGCGGGCATCGATCTTGCGCTCGTCACCATCGGCCAGTACGACAATCGTCGCGTAAAACACCGGCGGCTCGGCGCGAACTATCTCGATGCGCTCGAGTTTGGCGCCCAAGGCGTCAACGGTATCGAGCAACAGGTCATGGGTAATCGGGCGCTCGGCGCGACCGCTATCGATGCCGCGGCTGATGGCAGCAGCTTCAAACGAACCAGTCTGAATGGAAAGGGAACGCAGCGGCGCGGGCGAGTCCGATTTGCTACAGCGCTCGCGAAGCACGATAAGCGATGGCACGGGACCGGCGGCCATGACGATGGTCTCTATGTCGACACGAACCATGGAACACCTCCGGTACGTAGCGGTTAACACGCGGCAGCCCGCCGCATTGAATAGCTATACTACCCAAACTTTCGCACAGCACACAAAATCAAAGTAGTCTTTTTGGGACGGGGCTCTTTTGACTACTCCAGCAGGTAAGAAAAAAGCCCCGAGGAAACCCTCGAGGCTCTTCACAGTTTTGATGGTGGACCTGACAAGATTCGAACTTGTGACCTCCCGGTTATCAGCCGGACGCTCTAACCAACTGAGCTACAGGTCCAACGCGGGGATTAATATAGCCCACAGGGGGAAGCCTCGTCAACAACTTTTTTCAAATTACTTTCGAAAGATGAGACGATAGATGGCCGAACCCACACTCCAAGCAATGAACACGCAGGTAATAGA
>CAKXKM010000026.1 GCA_934876235.1 Collinsella sp. AF02-46-1
CTCCTCGGCTGTTCCCTCGACGAGCAACTTAAAGTGTTTGAGGATCGAGACCAGGTGGATGACATCGTTGGAGCCTGGATGGCACTGCTCGAACGCTGTGCAGACGACGCGGGAGAGTTGCGGGGCGAGCATGCCGTCGAGCCAACGGGGATCGCGCGGCGAAAAGCCGCCGAGCAGCCCAGCGCGCCGGTTGAGCATATCGAGCAACTCGTCTTTGGAGAGGTCGGGGAAAACGTCGAGCAGGATCGTATCGCCGTGCTGGATACGACGAGAGAGGTTGAAGACAGCGACGCCCGAGATACCGAAGGTTCGAAACAGCACTTCACCGTCTTCGTGCCAGAGCTCATTATGATTGTGGGCGAGCGTCAAGCGGGCATGGACGCGCAGACCATCCAACGTCTTGAGTGCCGCCCGATCGCCAACGACCGTTGCCGATACGGGGCAGAGGATGGGGCGCAGCGAAGTGAGGGGGAGGCGAAACGTATCGGCGATACCGGTGGGGTTGCCGCCCGTAGCGATAATTACGGCATGTGCCTGCAGGGTCTCGTTCTTGCGAGGGACATCGGCGAGCGCTTTCCGAAGCGAGCGGAGCTCCGATTTTCGGTCGTCGTGCTTTTTTGCCTTGAGTGTCCGCGCTGGACGGTCTATTTGGAGTGCCCAGCCTTCGGAAGCTTTGTGCGCCGTGGCAACGTTGGCTCCGCAGATTAAGGTGATACCTAGGCGGTCGCAAACGTTGAGAAGCGCGTCGCGCACCGATTCGGCGCGAAGGGAGCGCGGGTACAGCCGGCCTTCCTCGGAGGTTGTCATGATGCCCAGCGAGGAGAAGAAACCCATAAGCTCTTGTTCGGGCTGGGGGCCCATGACGGATTCGACGAATGCGGGGTGGTTATACCGCTGAGGATCAATCGATTCGTTGGAGAGGTTGCAACGGCCGTTACCGGTCGCAAGGAGCTTGAGGCCGCAGGCGACATCGCGCTCAACGATGCAGACGCTTTTGCCAGCGCGTGCGGCCGTAATGGCGGCGGCGAGGCCTGAAGCCCCGCCGCCGATTACCAAGACGTCATAGAGGGCGCTCGCGTTCACTTAGGCCTCGTCGGTCTCGTGCGGGGTAATAGCCTCGACGGCAGAGACTGCCTTGGGCAACATGCCATCGGGCAGCGCGGTCTCGACCTCGCCCTTATCGCAGGCCTCGGCGAGTGCCGGATTAATGGGAAGCTGGCCCAAGATGTCGAGGTTATAGCGCTCTGCGACCTCGGGGAGCTTGCTCTTGCCAAAGACCTCGATCTTCTTGCCGCAGTCGGGGCACTCAATATAGCTCATGTTCTCGACAATGCCCAGAATGGGGACGTTCATCTTCTCGGCCATGTTGACCGCCTTGGCGACGATCATCGAGACCAGATCCTGCGGGCTCGTGACGATGACGATGCCGTCGACCGGCAGCGACTGGAAGACGGTGAGCGCGACGTCGCCTGTTCCCGGAGGCATGTCGACCAGTAGGTAGTCGATGGGGCCCCACGAGGTCTCGCTCCAGAACTGCCTAATGGCGCCTGCGATGACCGGACCGCGCCAAAGGACGGGGTCGGTCTCGTTTTGGAGCAGCAGGTTGGAGCTCATGACCTTGACGCCGTGCTCGGAGATTTCGGGCAGCATAAGGTTGCCAAGGGCATGGACGTGGCGTCCACTCATACCGAACATCTTGGGGATAGAGGGACCGGTGATGTCGGCATCGAGGACGCCGACCTTGTGGCCGTGACGGGCAAGCTCGGTGGCGATGGCACCGGTGACAAATGACTTGCCGACACCGCCCTTGCCGGAAAGCACGGCGATGACGCGCTTGACCTCGGACAGCGTGTTCTCCTCAAATTGCGACGGCGACGTTTGTCCGCCGGCGGCCTGTGCGTGTTCGCAACCCATGTATGACTCCTTTGTATATGCTGGGGCCGGGGCCCCGCGATGTGACACGAGCGTCATTGTACCCTCGTTTGCGAGCGGGAGTCATTTGCGATGCGTTTGGGCCGAGCGTGCTTGCAATACGATGGGCCCAAACGAATGGGCGGGCTTACTGAACTTTGCTGGCGAACTCGAGGTATTGCATGCGCTGCAGCTTGTCGATTGTCGAGGCGTAGGGGCTGTCTTTAGATTCCAAGTCGTAGCGCAGCCCGTCGGCACCGAGATAGCCGGCGACATTGATGGTGGGCACATCTGACCTTGTTGCAAGCAGGGCCTTTTGGTAATTGGTGAGCGGAGCGCCGATCTTATTAAGGGTAATGGCTGCAATCTCGTTTGCCCCGACGGTGTCGTAGACGTTGAGCTCGGTATTGCCGGCGATCTCATAGTTAGCCCAGACGAGATATGTCGACTGATAGATACGGAAAGCGTGGCTTGCCGTATCTTCCTGAGGGTACAGCTCGTCGTTGAGAGTCGTTGCGGCGCTCGGCTGATGGTCGCCAAAAAAGACAAGAACAACCGGTCTGCCGATATTGCGGAGCTCGTTGATAAAGTACTCGAGGTCCCGGTCGGATGCGTTGATGCAGGTGAGATAGGTGTTGAGCGCGTTGTTGGCGCCTTCGCTGGCTCCCTCGACCCAATAGTTTGTCAGCTCTTCGGCGGGAACGGTGCCATAGTCGTAGCCGCCGTGATTTTGCATCGTGACGTCTAAGATGAACTGCGGGGCTTCGTCGGTTCTGAGCAGGTCGAGTATCTTGTCGTAGGTGGCGTAGTCGCATACGCCGGCATGGTAATAGGGCGCACCTTCGAAATCGCCGATTGAAAGAAAGTCTCCAAAGCCAAGCTGCTGATAGATTTTATCTCGATGGTAGTTGACGGGGTTTTGCGGGTGCATAGCGGTAGTGGTATACCCAAGCTCTTTAAGGTCCTTTGCCAGGCTGTTGACGCCATTCATCTGATACAGCTGATAGGGGATTTTGCCTAATCCGACAAAGGCCGTTGTCGCTCCGGTCAAAAATTCGAATTCGGAGTTCGCCGTTCCGCCACCGGCGACCGAAGCGAGCATGGTGCCGCGAACAAGTGTGTCGGGAAGCGAGTTGTAGAATGCGGGGCCGGTGTACCCGGCCGCCTGGAGCTGCTCAAAGCACGAAAGGTCGCTAAAACTCTCGTTCATGACGGCAACAATCGTCGGCTTGATTTCATTGAACTGGGCAACGGCCGCCGCGCGCTGTTCGCTCGAGCCATATGTGCTGTCGTAGACGGCGGCGAGCTCCTGCTCGATGCTCTGCGCCTCATCGGGCGTATAGTCTTCGGGCTTCTCAATGGGCAACTCGTTGACCATTTCGGTGAACGAAGTGATAAAACCCTGAGACACATACGTGGTGATGGGCTGCCAACGGTCAAATCCAAAATCCAGCGCCTGCTCCAAGTCGATGTTGGAAAAGCCTGAGAGCCCCACAACGGTCACTAGCAGAAAAGCACAGAGGTTAGCGGCGATAGCGGGGAAGACATGGGTGGGCGTACGGGGCTTTCGCGGTCGGATGAGCGAAAGAAGCCCCAGGGAAATCTCCAGCAGGGCGAGAGAGGTTACGATTCCGGCGGTAAAGGTAAACTCGTATCCCTCGCTCACTTCCATTGCGGTGCCAAGGGCCAAGATATCGCTTGGCAGGATGGCTTCGCCTTTAAACGTTATGACGAAGTGCTCGGCAATGCCAAGGATGCAGCAGACGACGGGCACGAGAGCCATGACGCCTCCATGACGCTGTCCCAGCAAATAAAGGGAGAGCAGAACCGTCGCGAGCAGCCCGACGGAAAACCCGAATGAGTTGGCGGGAATGCGATAGAACGTTTCGTTGCAGGCAATTTCGAGTGAAACGAACGAGAGCGCTGAAACAGCGGCGATGACAAGGATGTCACGGCAAATACAGGCGACCGTTCCCGTCGCAAGATCGGTTTGGTCGATAAGTCCCGAAACCAAGGGCTCGACAAGAAGTATGACGGCGGCAGCACCGAGCGCCGAATAAGAAAGGACCCATAGGGAGCTGCCCTCATTTACGAGCAATTGATTCGTAACCCATGCAGCTACCACGCCGAGTGGGATGAGGAGCGTCGCGCACCAAAAGACGCGGGCAATGGGTGGCTTTTCGTTGCGTTTGATTGAAAAATACACGCGCACGACGACGGCGGCCACGATAAGGACGGCGATGAATATGGGCAGATTGGCCATGTCGCTCGAAGTGATTTCAAGGGGGATATCTTCGGTCATGGACGTTCCTCTGGTACAGCAAATTAAGTTCAGTATTAGATTACTGTAACCTTTCCACGGTATTTCGAGAAACAAAGCGCCCGATACGCAAAGCTAAAGGTCTGCGAATCTTGTATTACGAACATCTGTGCGCGTCGAGTGCGCTAAACTCATCGGCAGTATGATTCGATGCAATAGGAGGCAAGGAGCTTCCATGTCTGATTCTTCTATCGTTATTCGCGGCGCTCGTGAGCATAACCTCCGTGATATCGATGTTTCCATTCCGCGTGACCAACTCGTGGTCATTACCGGTCTTTCTGGCTCGGGCAAGAGTTCGCTGGCATTCGACACTATCTATGCCGAGGGCCAGCGTCGATACGTCGAGAGCCTTTCGAGTTATGCGCGCCAGTTCTTGGGCCAGATGGACAAACCCGACTTGGATTCAATCGACGGCCTTTCGCCGGCGGTGTCGATCGACCAAAAGACGACGTCTAAAAACCCTCGCTCGACGGTTGGCACCGTAACCGAGATTTATGACTATCTGCGCCTGCTGTTCGCCCGTGTGGGCACCCCGCACTGTCCCGAATGCGGCCGTGTCATTGAGCGCCAAACCACCGACCAGGTCGCCGATAAGGTCCTGGCGGCGGGAGAGGGTCGTCGCGCGTTTGTGCTGGCACCGGTGGTGCGCGGGCGAAAAGGCGAGTACACCAAACTGTTTGAGGATCTTCGCGCCGAGGGCTTTAGTCGCGTGCGTGTCGACGGTGAAGTGCGCTCGCTCGACGATCCGATCGATCTGGACAAGAAGTTCAAGCACGATATCGAGGTCGTGGTCGACCGCATCGTGATTCGCGAGAACTCTCTGGGCCGTATCGCCGAGTCTGTTGAGCAGGCGACCGCGCTGGCGCACGGCAATGTGAACGTATACTTGCTGCCCGACCGCGACGCTCCCGAGGGGACCGAAGGCGAGTTGCTGGAGTATTCGCTGGCGTTAGCGTGCCCGGAGCATGGGCACTCCATCGATGACCTGCAGCCGCGTGATTTCTCGTTCAACGCGCCCTATGGCGCGTGCCCAGAGTGCGATGGCCTGGGCTTTAAGAAGACGGTCGATGCCGAGGCCCTAATCGAAGACCCCTCGAAGTCGATCGCCGACGGGGTCTTTGGCAGCCTGTTTGGCAACTCTAACTACTATCCGCAGATTTTCGCTGCGGTCTGCAAACACTTTAAGGTGAGCGTCGATACGCCGTGGGAGGATCTGCCTCCGCGGGTGCGTCGCGCGTTTTTAGACGGCATGGGCGACCAGAAGATTTCGGTTGACTATCAAAAGCTCGATGGGCGCCGCAGCCAGTGGGACACCAAGTTCTCGGGCGTGCGCAATATCCTGTACGAGCGCTATACCGAGACGACGAATGAGAACACCAAGGCGCGCTTGGAGAAGTACATCCGCGAGGAGCCGTGCTCGAGCTGCCACGGCGCTCGTTTGCGCCCCGAGATGCTCGCTGTTACCGTAGGCGGTAAGTCCATTTACGAGGTCTGTTGCCTATCGTGCCGCGAGTCGCTCGAGTTTTTTGAGGGCTTGGAACTCACCGAGCGCCAACAGTTTATCGGCGGGCGCATCGTCAAGGAAATCCTGGAGCGCTTGCGTTTTCTGGTCGATGTCGGACTCGACTATCTGACCCTCGATCGGGCCTCGGCGACGCTTTCCGGAGGCGAGGCCCAGCGCATTCGCCTGGCAACGCAGATCGGCGCCGGCCTCATGGGTGTCCTGTACATTTTGGACGAGCCATCGATTGGCCTCCATCAGCGCGATAACGAGCGCCTGATCAAGACGCTTGAGCGCCTACGCGATATCGGCAATACCGTCATCGTCGTCGAGCATGATGAGGATACGATTCGTGCTGCCGACTATGTGATCGACATGGGCCCCGGCGCGGGCGTGAACGGCGGACACGTGGTCGCCGCGGGAACGCCTGCCGATATCATGGCGTGCCCCGATTCGATGACGGGTGCCTACCTGACCGGCAAGCGAATGATTCGGGTTCCCGATGAACGCCGCAAGCCCGGTCGCGGCTGCCTTAAGATTACGGGCGCCCGCGCCAACAACCTCAAAAACGTTACCGCCAAGATCGAGTTTGGTACGCTTACGGTCGTTACCGGCGTGTCGGGATCGGGTAAGAGCTCCCTGGTTACCGACACCATCGCACCTGCCCTTACGAATGCCATTCACCGTTCGACGCGCCCTGTGGGTCCGTATAAGAAAATCGAGGGCATCGAGTGTATCGATAAGGTTATCGATATCGACCAGTCGCCGATTGGTCGCACGCCGCGTTCCAACCCTGCTACGTACATTGGCCTGTGGGATGATCTTCGCGCGCTGTTTGCGAGTACGCCGGAGTCGAAGGCGCGTGGCTACTCGCCGGGACGTTTCTCCTTTAACGTGAGCGGCGGTCGCTGCGAAGCATGCAAGGGCGACGGACAAATTAAGATCGAGATGCACTTCCTTCCCGATATCTATGTCCCCTGTGAGGTCTGCGGCGGCAAACGCTATAACCGCGAGACGCTTGAGGTCACCTACCGTGGTAAGACCATCTCGGACGTGCTCGACATGAGCGTCACCGAGGCACTGGCCTTCTTTGGGAATATCCCGCAGATTAAGCGCAAGCTCCAGACGCTGTACGATGTAGGCTTGGGCTACGTGAGCCTGGGCCAGCCCGCCACGACGCTCTCGGGCGGCGAGGCGCAGCGTGTGAAGCTCGCCAAGGAGCTTCATCGACGCCAGACGGGCAAGACGTTCTATATTTTGGATGAGCCGACGACCGGCCTTCATTTTGAGGACGTCCGCCAGCTGCTCGATGTGCTGCAGCGCTTGGTCGATGCGGGCAACACGGTGCTGGTGATTGAACACAACCTTGATGTCATCAAGGTTGCCGACCGCCTGATCGATATGGGCCCCGAGGGCGGTAACGGCGGCGGAACCGTCGTGGTTTCGGGCACACCGGAGCAGGTCGCGGACTGTCCGCAAAGTTATACGGGCAAGTTTTTGGCGCCGTTGCTCAGGCGTGACCGGGAGCGTCAGGCTCAACTTGATGCTCAATAAATAGGCGATTCAGTTTATGGGCGCCATCGACTCCTTGTGATTCGATGGCGCTTGCTGTGTCGAAGTGACGTATGCAGCCGAATTGGACATATACTTAATCCTTGCGTCCGAACGCGAGGGAAAGGATATGCCATGGCAAAGGCTGTAAAGACGCCAAAAACCAATGCGATGCGCGAGCTGGAAAGCGCCGGCATTTCCTATGTTCTACATACGTACGAAGACGATGGTGATGAGTCGGCGGGCCTGGGGGTCGCGATTTCGGAGCAGCTTGGCGAGGAGCCCGGACAAGGATTTAAGACCTTGGTCTGCGTGACGCCGTCCAACGACCATGTCGTGTGCTGCATCCCTGTTGCCGACGAGCTCGATCTAAAGTCCGCCGCGCGTGCCGCGGGGGAGAAGTCCTTGGCCATGATGCATGTGAAGGATTTGCTTGCGGCGACTGGCTACGTTCGCGGCGGCTGCAGTCCGGTCGGTATGAAAAAACGCTACCGGACGCTCATTGATGAGACATGTGTCCTTTGGGATACCATTTTTATTTCGGGAGGCAAGCGTGGTTATCAGCTTGAGCTTGTACCCGATGATTTAATTGCATTTTGCGGGGCGACGGTCGCCCCGATTACGAGAGAGGACTGAGCGATGCCGCAGGAAGAATTGAAGTGCGGAGCTCATTTTGCAAAAGAATCTGCGCCTCAGACACCCTCATCCGAAGCTTCTTCGTCGCGAGATGGCACTGATGATATGGGCTCGTCGGACTACTCCACGGTTGGTCGTTCCGCCGGGCTTATGACCATCCTGACCATCGTGTCTCGCGTCACCGGCTTTATCCGCACATGGGCAATGGCGGCCGCTATCGGCATGTCGCTGCTCTCGTCCTCCTATCAGGTCGCCAACAACCTGCCCAATATGCTCTACGAACTCGTGATGGGCGGCATGCTCGTGACGGCGTTTTTGCCCGTGTACATGGGCGTGAGGCGTGAGCAGGGTCGCGAGGCCTCGAACGAGTACGTGGGCAACCTGCTCGGTATTCTGCTATTGGTGCTGGGTGGCATTTCGTTGCTGGGGACCGTGTTCGCTCCGGGCTTTATTTGGACGCAATCGTTCCTTTCGGGTGACGGCGGCAGCATGGATACCGCTGCGTTCATGTTCCGTTTCTTCGCCATCCAGATTCTGTTTTATGGTTTGGGCTCGGTGTTCTCGGGCGTTCTCAACGCACACCGCGACTACTTCTGGTCGACGTTTGCCCCGGTCCTCAACAATGTGATCGTCATTGCGAGCTTTATGGGCTTTGCGCCCGTGTCCGCACAGTTTGGCGAACGTGCCGGCATCATCTTGATTGCGGCCGGTACGACCCTCGGTGTCTTTGTTCAGATGGCTTGTCAGATCCCCGCGCTTGGCAAGCACGGCGTGCATCCCCATATCCATATCGACTTTAAGGACCCCGCACTGCGCCAGACGATTGCGCTCGGTATCCCGACGCTGCTCGCCACGGTGTGCATGTTTGTCTCGACTTCTATCACGAACGCTGCCGCGCTGGTGGTCCAGCCCGAGACCGGTCCTTCCGTCATCGCCTATGCGCGCCTGTGGTACACGCTGCCCTACGCGCTGATTGCCGCCTCGCTTTCGACGGCGCTCTATACCGAGCTCTCTCACGACGCACAGGAGAAGGATTACGACAGCGTCCGCACGGGCATTTCGCGTGGCGTCGCCCAGATGCTGTTCTTCCTGGTTCCGTTCGCGCTGTACCTGATTGTCTTCGCGCGTCCGCTCAACATGATCTACTGCGCTGGCAAGTTCGATGAGTCCGGCGTGGCGCTGGTGTCGGAGTTCCTTATCTACCTGGCACTTTCCCTGCCGCTCTACGGCGTGGTCGTGCTGATGCAGAAGAGCTTCTCTGCCTTGCTCGACATGAAGCCCTATAGCCGCTATTGTCTGTATTCCGCCATCGGCCAGGCCGGCTCGGTTCTGCTGTTTGGCGTTGTGCTGGGCTTCGGTATGCCGGCAATCGCGCTTTCGTATGTCGTCGACTACGTGATCTTGGTCGGTTGCTCGCTGTGGTGGCTGCGTCGTCGTCTGCGTGGTCTTCAGGTTAAATCTATCCTGCATGGCGGTTTCTTTGGCCTTTTGCTCGGTGGCCTGGGTGCTGCCGCAGGCGCCGGCGTCATGTGGGCGCTTGAGCACTTTGTCGGGGCACTTGGCGGCTCGATTCTGATTACTCTTGGCTACGTTTGCGTTGCGGGTGTCGTCTCGCTTGCTGTTACCTTTGGCCTTGCCGTCGTCCTTAAGATGCCCGAGGTCTCGGCGCTGATTCGTCGCAAGTAGGTGCGCGTGGCCGGTCACGACAACATTCCAACGCTTGCCGAGCAGGTTTCGCGCGTTCCCACGCAGCCCGGCTGCTACCTTTGGAAAGACGCCAAGGGCGATGTCATCTACGTGGGCAAGGCGAAAAACCTGCGCGCCCGTATGCGTCAGTACGTGACGCTGCAGGACGAGCGCCAGAAGATCCCGCTGATGATGCAGCTGGTGGCGAGCTTTGACTATATCGTGGTGGAGACCGAGCACGAGGCGTTGGTGCTCGAGCGCAATTTGATTGGTCAGTACCATCCGTACTTTAACGTCGACCTCAAGGATGACAAGAGCTACCCCTTTATCGCCATTACAAAGGGCGACCTGTATCCCGCTATCAAATACACGCGTGAGCGTCATAAGCCGGGAACGCGCTATTTTGGACCTTATACCGATAGCCGCGCGGCACGTGAGACGATAGATACGCTGCGCAAGGTTATCCCCATCTGCTCCGCATCCTGTGCGGAGTGGCGTCGTTGTCGCCGTATCGTCGAGTCCCACAAGGGCGAGGAAGACATCGTCAATATGATTTGCGCGCAAAACGGGCGCCCCTGCTTTGACTACCATGTCGGGCGCGGCCCGGGTGCGTGCGTCGGCGCGATTTCCCCGGCAGACTATGCCAAGAACGTCAAGCGTGTCGAGCGCTTTTTGTCGGGCCATCGCAAGGATGTCGTCGATGAGCTGACCTCCGAGATGACGGATGCCGCTGAGGCGCTCGACTTTGAGCGCGCGGCACGCGTCAAACGTCGTTTGGAGGTCATCAGGGGTCTGGACGATCGTCAGCAAGTCGTTTTTCCCTCCAGTGTCGATATAGATGTCATCGGTTTCTATCGCGAGGAGACCATCTCCGCCGCTTGCGTCTTCGTCGTTCGCGAGGGCCGAACTGTTCGCACCTGCGAGTTCATTCTCGACAAGGGTCTTGATGTTGACGAGGAAGAGCTCCAGTCGGGCTTTCTTAAGCGCTATTACGACGAGACGGCTGATATTCCAGCTGAGGTCAACCTTTCCGTCGAGCTTGAGGATGCGGAAGCGCTGGGGGAGTGGCTTGCGGGCAAGCGTGAGCGTTCCTGCCATCTCCATAGGCCGCAGCGTGGCGAAAAGCACCGTCTGCTCGATATGGCATCCAAAAATGCGCGCCATGTCCTCATGCGCTACATGATGCGAACGGGGTACGCTGACGACCGCACCAATCAAGCGCTCCTGGAGCTCGAAAGTGCGTTGGCGCTGCCATCGCCGCCGTTGCGTATCGAGTGCTTCGATATCTCTACACTGCATGGCACCTTTACGGTCGCCTCGATGGTGGTGTTTACCAACGGGCGCGCCGACAAGAGTCAGTATCGTCGTTTTAAAATTCAGGCCGAATTGGACGAGGCAAACGACTTCGTGTCGATGTCCGAGGTTTTGGGACGACGTTATGCTCCCGAGCGCATGGCCGACGAGCGCTTTGGCTCGCGCCCCGATTTGCTCGTTGTCGATGGCGGTAAGCCGCAATTGACCGCTGCGATCAAGCAACTTGAGGCTCTTGGGCTCGATATACCAGTTTGTGGCTTGGCAAAGGCCGATGAGGAGGTTTTCGTGCCTTGGGACGAGACTCCCGTCGTGCTGCCGACCGGGTCCGCGTCGCTCTATCTAATTAAACAGGTGCGCGATGAATCGCACCGTTTTGCCATCACGTTCCATCGCGAATTGCGCGATAAAGCCATGACGGTTTCGGTACTCGATGACGTTCCAGGCGTGGGACCCACCAGAAAACGTGCCCTTATGCGCCATTTTGGCTCGATGAAGCGTTTGCGCGCGGCGAGCGAGCAAGAGATCGCGGAAGTTCGAGGCATTCCTGCCGATGTCGCCAAAGCGGTTCACGAGGCGCTCGTTGCATGGAATGCCGAGCGCGCCGAGGCGGCGGCAAAGCAATCCGAAAACTAAACACGCCTCTAAACAACTGATATACATGATTGCGTGCTTTTCAATCATTTATTTCACGGCGATTACCAGCCGATTTCGGGTTTAATTAACGCTAAAACGTTTGACTAGCCATGGTGAACAACCCTGCTATCCTGCGGGTTGACGAAGACTGATATCTCACCTCGTCGATACATACTGTCTGGCGAATCGTTTGTCAATGAATTCGGTGAACGGTAGCAAATACCGTTCAAGCGTATGTATGTATCGGTCGCCGAGCGCGGCGCCTCAGTTGGGTTCGTCGGTAGGTAAGGTATATATCGTCCGCAAGTTGCGCGGGGGCACGTCTAGGCGCTCCCGGGTAAGATTCTCTATTGATAGGAGAAGACATGGCCATCATCAACAAGGGTATGTCCAGGCGTTCGTTCCTCGGCCTCACCGGCAGCGTCGCTGCTGTCGCAGGGCTTGGTCTCACCGGCTGCGGTGGCAGCTCTAGCGACGAGGGTTCCGCTTCCGGTTCCACCGATTCCGCCAACCGTGGCGGCGGCGTGATCACCGCTGGTTCCGCTTACGCTCCGTCCAGCTTCGATCCCGCCAGCACCGGCTCCGCTGTGGGCCTGGGTGCTAACTGGCACGTCGTCGAGGGCCTCTACGGCATCGATTACCACGACTACAGCACCTTCAAAGAGCTCGCCACCGACGATCCCAAGTCTGTGGACGACACCACTTTCGAGGTCACCATCCGCAAGGGCGCCAAGTTCTCCGATGGCACCGAGGTCACCGCTGACGATGTCGTTGCCTCCTACACCGCTTGCGCCGCTTCCGCTACCTATGCTCCGTTCTTCCAGCCCTTCGAGTCCATCGAGGCCAAGGACGCCAGCACCGTGACGGTCAAGACCAAGGTCCCCAACTTCTCCCTGCTCAAGGATCGTCTGGCCATCGTCCGCGTTACCCCGGCCACCCAGACCGAGGAGGATCGCGCCAAGCAGCCGATCGGCTCCGGCCCCTGGATGTACGACTCTATCTCCGATACCGAGATCACCCTGGTTCCCAACCCCGAGTACAACGGTGAGTATGCTGCCGAGGATAAGAAGATCCAGTACAGCATCCTGACCGACCCCACCGCTCGCGTTACCGCTCAGCAGGAGGGCTCCACGCTCGTTATGGAGCTCGTTACCGCTGACGCCGTCGACCAGCTCGAGAGCGCCGGCTGCAAGATCGATAACGTTCAGGGTTTCGGCACCCGCTTCATCATGTTCAACGTCGCCAAGGAGCCTTGGAACAACGTCAAGGTCCGTCAGGCTGTCATGTATGCGCTCGACACCGAGAAGATGGTCAGCAACACCTTCGCCGGCCTTGCCACCGCTGCCAGCTGCTACCTGCCCAAGAGCTTCACCAACTATCATGAGGCTTCCACGGTGTACAAGACCGACGCCAAGAAGGCTAAGAAGCTCATCGAGGAGTCTGGCATCACCCCGGGTGCCATCACCCTGCGCACCACCGACAACGAGCAGATTAAGGGCATGGCCGCCCAGGTCAAGAATGACCTCGACGCTCTCGGCTTCGATGTGACCATCCAGACCGATACCTCGCCGGCCACCTACGCTGCCATCGACGGCGGCGAGGCCTACGATATCCTCCTTGCCCCTGGCGATCCTTCCTGCTTCGGCGCCGACCCCGACCTGCTGCTCAACTGGTGGTACGGCGACAACGTCTGGATGCAGACCCGTTGCCCGTGGAAGGAGTCCGCTGAGTGGCAGAAGCTCCACGGTCTCATGGACGAGGCTCTTGCCGCTGAGGGCGATGAGCAGCAGAAGAAGTGGAACGAGTGCTTCGACATCATTGCCGACAACGCCGTTCTGTACCCCGTTGTCCACGTCAAGACCGTCTCCGCTTCCTGGGACGATCCGTCCACTGCGCCCAACGGCGAGGCCCTCGATGGCTTCAAGGGCATCGGCACGACGAGCATGTCCTTCAGGGGCGTTGCGACCGTCAAGGCGTAAGACTCGCTTGAGTCTGTATGCAGGATGTCGGTCGTTGGGACCGTATCCTCATAGTTGAAACAAAGACCCGGGCGACCTCGATGTCGCTCGGGTCTTGTAATGAGTATCCGTACTCATATACCAGTTGGTCCTACCGACAAAAGAAAGGGGAGAGAACGTGAACAACTTGCTACGTTTGATTGGAAGGCGTCTTGTGGCGCTGCCGATCATGGCATTGGGCGTCACCGTCCTGGTGTTCTTCCTTATGTCGTTCTCCAAGACCGACCCCGCCTACACGGCGTTGGGTGACGGTGCCTCGCCCGAGGCGGTTGCCGAGTACCATGAGAAGTATGGTCTGGACGACCCCTGGCCTGTGCGCTACGTGCGCTATATGGGCGATTTGATCCATGGCGACATGGGCACCTATGGTGCTGCTCGCAACTCCGTTGCCAAGCGCATCTCCACGGCCCTGCCCGTCACGATGCAGCTGACCTTCATCGGCCTCATCATCGGCGCGGTCGTCTCGTTCGTACTGGGCGTCATCGCCGCCTTGTATCGCGATAAGTGGCCCGATCAGCTGATTCGCGTATTTTCCATCGCGGGAATCGCGACGCCGTCTTTCTGGTTCGCCGTCCTGCTGATCCTGCTGTTCTCTTCCTACCTTAAGGTGCTTCCGGCATCGGGTGCTCTGCCTCACTTCACCACGAATCCGGCTGGCTATCTGGGACGTATGATCATGCCCGCTATCGCCTTGGCATTTCCGCTGACGGGCCAGATGACTCGTATCGTGCGTACCGCCATGGTCGAGGAGCTCGATAAGGATTATGTCCGTATGGCTCGCGGCGCCGGCGTTCCCGAGAAGGTCGTCGTCGGCATCAACGTTCTTCGCAATGCGCTGATCACCCCGGTCACCACCCTCGGTCTTAAGATCGGTTACCTCATGGGCGGCGCCGTCGTCATCGAGGTTATCTTCAACCTCCCCGGCATGGGCACCGCGATTCTGCAGGGCGTTCAGGGCAACGAGGCGAACCTGGTTCAGGGCGTCGTTATCGTCGTTGCTCTTGCCTTCATCATCATCAACATCGTGGTTGACATGCTCTACCTGCTCATCAACCCGCGCATCAGGACGGTGTAGATTATGGTAAAGATTCGAGAGAAGCAAACCGAGCAGCTCGAGAAGGCTGCCTCCAAGGGGCTCAAGCTCGGTGGCTGGAAGAAGATGACGCTGTCTTCTAAGATTGCCGCCGTCGTGTTGGTGCTGGTCGCCCTGACTGCGATTCTGGCGCCCCTTCTTGCCCCCTATAGCCCGGTCGAGATTTTTACGGCTCGCCAGGCTCCCGGCAACGGATTTATCTTCGGTACCGACGATAAGGGTCGCGACATTCTGTCGCGCATGCTCTACGGTGGTCGTTACTCGCTGATTATCGGCTTTGGCGCCACTGCCATGGCTCTGGTCTGCGGCTCGGTCGTGGGCGCCCTTGCGGCGGTTTCGCGCAAGGCCGTTTCCGAGACGATCATGCGTATCCTGGACATCATCATGTCCATCCCGGGCATCGCCCTCGCGGCCGTCTTCGTCTCCATCCTGGGCAACTCCGTGCCGTCGATCATCTTCGCCATCGGCTTTATGTACACTCCGCAGATTGCCCGTATCGTGCGCGCCAACATCGTGTCCGAGTACGGCGAGGACTATGTCCGCGCGGTCATCGTTTCCGGCGCCAAGGCTCCGTGGATTTTGATCAAGCATGTTCTGCGTAACTGCATCGCCCCGATCATGGTCTTCACCGTTACCCTGGTCGCCGACGCCATCATCTTCGAGGCCTCGCTGACCTTCATCGGCGCTGGTATCCAGGAGCCCACCGCTACCTGGGGCAACATCCTCGCCGACGCCCGCGGCGGCGTGCTCGCCGGCCGTTGGTGGCAGGCGCTGTTCCCGGGCCTGGCCATCATGATCACCTGCCTGGCGCTCAACATCCTCTCCGAGGGCATTACCGACGCCATGGCCGCTGCTCCCTCCGCCGCCCTGGATCCGACCGATTCCTCCAAGCGTCGCGAGGCCGACCTGCTGGTCTCCGACCCCGTTCGCGCCTACAAGGAGCAGGCCCAGTCCCTCTCCGCTCGCCTTGGCGCCCTGCGCGATGTCGAGCTCAAGCGTGACGATCGCCATGTGCCCGACGAGTCTGTCGAACCGATTCTCTCGGTCCGTGACTTCTGCATTCAGTTTGAGCATCACGGCGATATCAACGTCGTCGACCATGTCAACTTTGACGTCCGTCCTGGTCAGACCATGGGCCTGGTGGGCGAGTCCGGTTGCGGTAAGTCCATCACCACGCTGGCCATCATGGGCCTGACCGACGATGACGAGCACCTTTCCGGCGAGGTCCTCTGGGAGGGCCGCGACCTGCTCAAGATGAGCAAGAAGGAGTGGTTCGGCCTGCGCGGTACCGATATCGCTATGGTCTATCAGGACGCCCTGTCCTCGCTCAACCCCTCCATGCTCATCTCTGCCCAGATGAAGCAGCTCACCAAGCGCGGCGGCACCCGCAGCGCCGAGGAACTCCTGGAGCTCGTGGGCCTCGACCCCAAGCGTACGCTCGAGAGCTACCCGCATGAGCTTTCCGGTGGCCAGCGTCAGCGTGTCCTGATCGCTATGGCCCTTACCCGCGACCCCAAGCTGGTCATCTGCGACGAGCCCACGACCGCTCTGGACGTTACCGTCCAGAAGCAGGTCATCAAGCTGCTCAACGACCTTCAGGCCAAGCTCGGCTTTGCCATGATCTTCGTCTCGCATGACTTGGCGCTGGTCGCCGAGGTCGCCCATAACATCACGGTTATGTACGCCGGTCAGGTTATCGAGCAGGCGCCCACCAAGGAGCTGCTCACTAACCCGATCCACGAGTACACCCGCGGTCTTCTGGGCTCCGTTCTGTCCATCGAGAGCGGTTCGGGCCGTCTGCACCAGGTGCCCGGCGCCGTTCCGAGCCCGCGCGATTTCCCCAAGGGCGATCGCTTCGCGCCCCGCTCGAGCCATCCGCGCATTGGCCTGGACACCCGTCCGGTCTTCAAGCGCGTGCCCGGCACCGAGCACTTCTATTCCGAGCTCCCCGACGAGGTGCTCAAGGCAAATGGTTTGACCCCTCACGCGGAGGTGATGTAGATGAGCGAGACCGCAGTCAACGGCGTCGAGCCGATCATCTTCCTTGATGACGTCCACGTCACCTTTAGGACCCGTACCGGCTCGATTCTGCACCCCAACCTGGTTCACGCCGTCCAGGGTGTAACGATTAGGCTCATGCCCGGTCAGACGATCGGCATCGTCGGCGAGTCCGGTTGCGGTAAGTCCACCACCGCCAACGTCATGTGCGGCCTGCAGGCCCCCACGAGCGGCAAGGTCTACTTTAAGGGCAAGGACGTAACCAAGCGTACCGCCGAGGACCGTCGCCACATGGGCCGTGTCATCTCGGTCGTGTTCCAGAATCCGGCTACGGCGCTCAATCCCCGCATGGTCGTTCGCGAGCAGCTGCTCGACCCCATGCGCGTCCACAACCTGGGTACCGAGGCCGAGCAGGAGAAGCGCGTCAAGGAGCTCCTGGAGCTCACCGGTCTGCCCAGCTCCGCCGCCGAGGTTCTTCCCGGCCAGCTTTCGGGCGGCCAGCGCCAGCGCGTCGCAATTGCCCGTGCCCTGTCGTTGAACCCCGATGCCATCATCGCCGACGAGCCCACCTCGGCTCTGGACGTTTCGGTCCGCGCGCAGATTCTGAACCTGCTGACCGACCTTAAGAAGGAGCTCGGCCTGGCCATGGTGTTCATCAGCCATGACATCCAGACGGTCCGCTATATCTCTGACGACATCATCGTTATGAATGGCGGCAAGATCGTCGAGCAGGGCGAGGCCAAGCAGGTCTTCCAGCACCCTCAGGACCCCTACACCAAGATGCTGCTCGGTGCTGCGCCGTCGCTGCTGCATCCCAAGCTCGGCGAGTAGCCTCGCTTTCCCTCCCGTGCGCCCGGTTCCCTTGCCGGGCGCACCTCCGTTGCGATTTCGAAAGGTTGGGTTCACGAGCCATGCCAAGTGCTCAGGAGCTACAACAGCAATTTGGTGGGTATCGGGGCGCCATGCCCCGTCCATCAGATTTCGATCTCTTTTGGAAGGACCGCATGGCCGAGGCCGACGCCGTCGGGCTTGACTATGCGATCGAGACGGCATCGGTCACCGATGCCGTGACCTGCCAGCTTTTCGACCTCTGGTATACCGGCATGTGTGGCGCTCGCCTGCATGCCAAGTACCTTAAACCCGTCTCGGACGAGCCCGTGCCATTGGTACTTCAGTTCCATGGGTATCCGGGTGCAAGCCGCAGCTGGTTTGAGCAGGCGTCGTTTGCGGGCATGGGCATGGCACTCATCGCCCTCGACTGCCCCGGCCAAGGAGGTCCCTCCGAGGACATTGGTGGATTTGAGGGCACAACGGTCGCGGGCCATATCGTCGCCGGTATCGACGGCGATCCGGCCAACCTCTACTATGTCCGCTTGCACCAAGATATTCGCATCCTGTGCCGCATCGTTCGCGAGCTCGAGGGCATCGATCTTGCCCGTGTGTTTGTGAACGGCGCGTCGCAGGGCGGCGGTTTGGGCATTGCGACCTGTGCACTTAACAGCGAGCTTATCAATCGCGCCGCCATCCTCTATCCCTTCCTGTCGGATTTCCGCCTGGTCTGGGATTTGGATGCCGACGACATTGCCTACGAGGGCCTGCGCTATTGGTCTCGCTGGTTTGACGAGGACTCGACTCGTATCGACGAAGCCTATGCCAAGCTGGCGTACTTCGATTCCAAGAACTTTGCCCCTATGGTCAAATGCCCCGTGCTGTTTGGCACCGGCACAGCCGATACCGTCTGTCCGCCAGCGACGCAGTTTGCGGTCTATAACAACCTGACCTGTGAAAAGCGTCATGAGTTCTTTGAAGGCTTTGGCCACGAGGAGATTCAGGATTTTGACGATCTGATCATTCCGTTTTTCTGCAAGGGAGGGGAGGCTCATGTCTAAGTGCGAGAGCAATGTCAATGAGCTGATTGTCTCCGACCTTGTGGGGATTCCCGGAACGGTCTCGTCAAGGCTCGCTGATTTCCGGGATTGGCGCGGTGATGCTTCTGCGGATGTTTCCGAATTAGAGATAGCCGCTTCGGACCTTGAGGTTTGCGGGCCGAGTATTACGGCGATCGATTTCGCCAATCCGTATGCCCGCTACTCCGAGGTTTCCTTTGAGCTTGGTGGCGATGTGGTCCACGCACGTTTGATCGAGCCTGCCGGTCGCGCCCGAGCATCCGAGCTTGTGCCGCTATGTCTGATGTTTCACGACATCGACCGACCCGTGCGGGGATGGCATCACATGACGAGGTTTGCGGCCATGGGATATGCCGTGCTTGCGCTGGACGATGAGGCGATTGGATCCAGCGAGCTGCAGCAGGGGATTGCCTCTCCTGCTTTTGTTAAGCGCGTCCGTTGGGGTTGCGCGATGGCGAAGGTGGCGCGCAATCTTGATGGCGTGGACCCCGACCGCATCTTTGCATGGGGCGAGGGCCTTGGCGGCGGAGTCGCGCTGGCGGTTTCTGCTCTGGACGAGCGGGGCCTCGCCTGCACGGCGGTTGCCAATCCAATTCCCGGTGGCCTCGAGGCGTTGTCGTCTCGGGTGCGTGGATCGGTGCTCATGGGCACATCGCTCATGGATGCCGTGAGTGATCCCAAGGGCCAGTTTGCCGTATTCAACGGTCTTGAGTGTGACCGGAGGCATATCATCTATGCCAAATACGCTCATGAGCGCATCAACGCGTTTGAAAACGAAGTCATCGACTTTTTTAACCAAACGTTCTACCCGTGTTCTTTGGCCTAGACGGCCTGGACACTGCCAACAAGAGTGGGTGGCATAGGGCCGCCTGCCAGACAACTAAGGAGATTCTTGTGGCAACTCAGAAATTCACCGGCGTTATCCCTCCCGTCGTTGTTCCCGATACCGAAGACCACCAGCTCGACGTTGCCTCCTTTGAGCGCAGCATCAACCGCATGATCGATGCCGGCGTCGATGGCCTGTTCTTCCTGGGCTCTTCGGGCGAGGTCGTTTTCTCCACCGATGAGCGTCGTCGCCAGATCATCGCCGAGGCCGTTCGTATCGTCGACCACCGCGTGCCCGTCCTGGTCGGCATCATCGATACCGAGACCGAGCGCATGATCGAGCACGGTAAGGTCGCTCAGGAGCTGGGCGCCGATGCGCTTGTCGCCACCTGCCCGTTCTATGCCCTGCAGGGCATGACCGAGGTCGAGGAGCACTTCCGCATCCTGCACGAGGAGCTCGACCTGCCCATCTTTGCCTATGACATTCCCGTCTGCGTTCACACCAAGCTCCCCTGGAAGCTCCTTGCCAAGCTCGGCGCCGAGGGCGTCCTTGCTGGCGTCAAGGATTCCTCGGGTGATGACATCTCGTTCCGCTATCTCGTTCAGGAGAACGAGAAGAACGGCCATCCGATGAGCATCCTCACCGGTCACGAGGTTGTTGTCGACGGCGCTTACCTCGGTGGCGCCGACGGTTCTGTCCCGGGCCTTGCCAACGTTGAGCCCGAGGGCTACGTGCGCCAGTGGAAGGCCGCTCAGGCCGGCGACTGGGCTACCGTCAAGGCCGAGCAGGATCGCCTCAATGAGATTTCGCACATCTGGGACGTCACCTCGGGCGTCCAGGGCTATGCCGGTGGCGTCGGCGCCTTCAAGACCGCTATGAACCTCATGGGCATCTTCGACAGCCCGACCATGCCGCGCCCGGTGAAGGCCATGACCGGCGAGAACGTCGAGGCGATTAGGAAGGTCCTTCAGGACAACGGTCTCCTGTAAAGCTTCCCAGGCACCCGACCTCGCCGTTCAACCGTGTGGCCATGACCCATTAGGTCAATGGCCACACGGTTTCTCGGCGATCTCGGACACCTGGAAAACCTTTACTGCGCTGTGACGGCTAGCCTGACGGCGCATTTCCTGTAGTTGTTTTTATCTCCGAAGGAGAGCGACATGGAGAACAAGTACGTCTGCTCTGTCGATATCGGCGGAACTAAAATTGCGACTGCCATCATGGAGTACCCGGCTGACGGTAGTGTGCCCCATCCCGTTTTTGAGGCCGAGATTCCTACCGAGGCCCAGGAGGGCGGCGAGGCCGTCTTCCAGCGTATCGAGGCGTCTATCAAGGCCGCTCTTGAGGCGAATCCCGATGTCGAGGTTCTCGGTGTCGGTATCGGTGCCGCAGGCGTCGTCGATCCCAAGACGGGCGCCATTGCTTATGCCAATGAGATCATGCCCGGCTGGTCCGGCGTTCAGTTGGGGCCGCGTCTGCGCGAGGACCTTGGTCTTCCCGTTGCCGTTGTGGGCGACGTGCAGGCTCATGCTCTGGGCGAGGCCCACTGGGGC
Organism: Collinsella sp. AF02-46-1; assembly: GCA_934876235.1. GTDB lineage: Bacteria > Actinomycetota > Coriobacteriia > Coriobacteriales > Coriobacteriaceae > Collinsella. The sequence continues at coordinate 20,948 of CAKXKM010000026.1, forward strand.
GTCGGCAAGGGCAAGTTCTCCGTCTTGTGCCTGGGAATCGGTACGGGCATCGGTGGCGCATATGTCGAGAACGGCCGCGTGATGCAGGGCTTCCATGGTGCTGCCGGTCATATGGGCCACATCGAGTGCTCGGCTGCCGCCGGCATTCCCTGCGCCTGCGGGCGTTCCGGCCATCTTGAGTCTGTTGCTTCGGGCACCTCGATTGGCCGTATGTACGACGAACGCTTCGGTCGAGTTGACCCCAGCCGTCCTTCGGTCGGTCGCGACGTGAACGACCTGTGTCGTGCTGGCGACGCAAAGGCGACCGAGGTCATCCATGACGCCGGCTTTGCGCTGGGCGCCAGCTTGGGCTCGCTTGCCAATATTCTGGATCCAGAGGTCATCGTGCTTTCGGGCGGCGTAATTCATCAGGGTCCCGATTGGCGTTCGCAGACGTGGAAGGATTCGGTGCACGAGGGCTATGCCAGCCAGGCGCTCGATCCGCTCCAGGACACGCCGATTCTCATCGGGTCTCTGGAGGGCGATGCTCCGCTCATCGGTGCCGCCGAGCATCTTCTCGCTTCGTTAAAGTAAACGTATCTGCTGTAGGAGCCTCCCGAGACAACACGCCTCGGGAGGCTGTTCTGAGAAAGGTTGCAGCCTTATGACCGTCGATCCTTTGATTCAATCCCTGAAGGGCAAGCTCGTCGTGAGCGTTCAGGCGTATATGGGCGAGCCGCTTCGTACGCCCGAGACCATGGCTCAAATGTCTCGCGCTTGCGAGCTTGGCGGCGCCGCCGCCATTCGCTGTCAGGGCCTTGCCGACATTGCCGCCATTAAGGGTCGCTGTGAGGTTCCTGTTATCGGCCTGTGGAAGGATGGGCACGAGGGCGTTTACATCACGCCGACGCTGCGTCACGCTCGCGCCTGCGTTGCCGCGGGTGCCGATATCGTGGCGATCGATGCCACCGATCGTCCGCGTCCCGATGGCAAGACCGTCGAGGACACCTTCCGTCCGCTGCACGAGGAGGGTGTGCTCCTGATGGCGGATTGTGCCACCATCGAGGACATTCGCCGTGCGGTTGATATGGGCTTCGACCTTGTATCCACCACGCTTTCTCATGGTGTCGCCGCCATCGACTGCACCATGGCCGATGGCCCCGATCTTCCGCTTCTGCGTCAGGCGACCGAGGAATTCCCCGGTCTTCCCATCATCTGCGAGGGCCGTGTGCACACGCCCGAGGAGGCTCGCGCCGCGATCGATGCTGGCGCTTGGGCCGTTGTCGTCGGCACTGCCATCACGCATCCCACGAGTATTACGAGTTGGTTCAAGGCTGCGCTTGAGGCGTAAGACAGGCCTCGTATCCGCTCGGGGCGGTATACTCAATATAGGCAATTGACCGCGCGGGATCCGGGTTGCTGGGTCCCGCGCTTGTTTTCGGGAGGCAGCACATGCAAAAGGGAGATGCCATGGATGCGGCGGAGCGCTCGGAGCGCATCCCCGATATCGTCATCATCACCGGAATGTCCGGATCGGGCCGCACGCAGGCTATGCACGTGTTCGAGGACATGGGCTATTTTTGCATCGATAACCTGCCTCCGCGTCTGATCGCCCAGCTTGCCGAGCTCGTCGGCATCAATACGGGCGTGGGCAGGCATCTCGCCG
>CAKXKM010000027.1:0-17886 GCA_934876235.1 Collinsella sp. AF02-46-1
ACCATCCGCCTCATTAACTCCGTTGCCGACGTCATCAACAACGACGCTCGCGTGAACGAGGTCATGAAGGTCTGCTTTATCCCCAACTTCCGCGTGAGCAACGCCCAGCTCATCTACCCCGCCGCCGAGATCTCGGAGCAGATCTCCACGGCCGGCAAGGAGGCCTCGGGCACGTCCAACATGAAGCTCATGATGAACGGCGCCATTACGCTGGGCACCCTCGACGGCGCCAACATCGAGATCGCCGATCTGGCCGGCCGCGAGAACGAGGCCATCTTTGGCCTGACCGCCCCCGAGGTCGAGCAGCTCTGGGCATCCAACAGCTACTTTGCGTGGGATACCCTCAACGGCGACCGCGAGCGTCTGGGCCGCGTGATGGACGAGCTCAAGGACAACACGTTTGCGGGTCTTTCGGGCAACTTCGAGAGCATCTACAACGAGCTCATGAACAACAACGACCCCGACCTAGTCATGGCTGACTTCCGTAGCTACGTGGATGCATGGGAGAACCTCACGGGCAGCTACGGCGACCAGGAGACCTGGAACCGCAAGGCCCTGCTCAACACAGCCTCGAGTGGCTGGTTCTCGTCCGACCGCACCATTCGCGAGTATCGCGACGAGATCTGGCACGCATAAAGCGCGCGAGCTCCCTTTGCCGCACGGCATTACTCGACGGGCGTGACAGTGCGCCGCGCCCGTCGCTAATGTGTTAGGAACATCGATGACAGAAGGAGAAATCGATGAGTAAGAAAGAATGCATCGCGATGCTCCTCGCAGGAGGACAGGGCAGCCGATTGGGGGCACTCACCCAAAAGATCGCCAAGCCGGCGGTTAGCTTTGGTGGCAAGTTCCGCATTATCGACTTTTCGCTGTCCAACTGCTCCAACTCGGGCATCGACACGGTGGGCGTTCTGACGCAGTACCGTCCCTACCTGCTGCATGCCTACGTGGGCTCCGGCGAGGCGTGGGATCTGGACAGCCGCGACGGCGGCGTGTCGATCCTGCCGCCGTACGAGACGCAGACCGGCGGCGCCTGGTATGCGGGCACGGCCGACGCCATTACGCAGAACCTCGACTACATCAAGGCCAACGACCCCAAGTACGTCCTGATTCTTTCGGGCGATCACCTGTATCGCATGGACTACCGCAAGATGCTCAAGACGCACATTGAGAACAACGCCGACCTCACGGTGAGCGTTATGCCCGTGCCGTGGGAGGAGGCCAGCCGCTTTGGCATCCTGACCACCGACCCCGAGGACGGCCGCATCACCAAGTTCACCGAGAAGCCCGAGAAGCCCGATTCGAACCTCGCGTCCATGGGCATCTACATCTTCTCGGCCGACGTGCTGATCGAGGCGCTCGAGGAGGACGCTCTGGACCAGCGCTCGAGCCACGACTTTGGCAAGGACATCATCCCCAAGCTGCTCGGTGAGAACAAGCGCCTGTACAGCTACGAGTTCCACGGCTTCTGGAAGGACGTCGGCACCATCGCCAGCTTCCATGAGACCTCGATGGACCTGCTGGGCAACAACCCCGAGTTCGATTTGTTCGACAAGAACTTCCCCATCATGTCCAACATCACCACGCGCCCGCCGCACTACATTGGCCCTGACGGCCGCCTGGACGACTGCCTGGTCTCCAACGGCTGCAAGATCTACGGCACCGCTCGCCACTCGATCCTTTCGACCGATGTCATCATCGAGGAGCGCGCCGTGGTCGAGGACTCCGTGCTGCTGCCGGGTGCGCACGTTAAGAGCGGCGCGCACATCTGCCGCGCTATTTTGGGCGAGAACTCCACGGTCGAAGAGGGCGTGAAGCTCGGCTCTGTCGATACCACCAAGGATACGGCCGTCGTTGGAAATGACGTCGTTATCGGGAAGGGGGAATGATCCGATGATCAATCGCAAGGCCATCGGTTATATCACCGCTAACTACTCTTCGACCTACGGCAGCGTCCTTCTCAAGGACCGCCCCATCGCGTCCGTTCCGTTTTTGGGCCGCTACCGCCTGATCGACTTCCCGCTGTCCAACATGATGAATGCCGGCATTAAGACCGTCGGCGTCGTCATGCCGGGCAACTACCGCTCGCTGATCGACCACGTGGGCTCTGGCAAGGACTGGGGCCTGGACCGCAAGAAGGGCGGCCTGTTCATGGTGCCCGGCAACGCGTATGGCACCACCAAGGGCGGCATGCGTTTCTTGCTGCGCGACATCATCTCCAACAAGACGCTGTTCCAGCGCTCGGAGAAGCCCTATGTCGTGATGATGGGCACCAACATCATCTTTAACATGGACCTCAACACCATCATCGAGGCGCACGAGAACTCCGGTGCCCAGATGACCGTGGTGTACTGCAAGGCCACACGCAATGTCGAGGACGAGACCAAGCTCGAGATTAACGAGAACGGCCGCCTGACGGGCGTGAGCGCCGGCGTCGTGTACGGAGACAACGCCTCCATGGACTGCTGCATCGTCAACCGCGAGACGCTGCTCGAGATTATCGACCACTACCAGGCCGCCGACTATCTGGACCTGCTCGAGGCACTCCAGGGCGACTTTGGCAACATCGACGTGTGCAGCTACGAGTACAAGGGCGAGGTCGTGGGCGTGTTTAGCGAGAAGTCGCTGTATCGCCGCAGCATGGACCTGCTCGACCAGACCGTCGCCGACCAGCTCTTCGATCCCGAGCGCCCGATCCTGACCAAGGCTCACGACGTGCCGCCTTCGCGCTATGCGACCGGCAGCCACGCGTGCAACTCGATCATCTCGGCCGGCTGCATCATCAAGGGCACCGTACGCAACTCGATCCTGTCGCGCGGCGTTGTGGTCGAGGAGGGCGCCTCGGTGACCAACTCGATCATCAACCAGAGCTGCATCATCAAGAGCGGCGCCCGCGTCGAGAATGCCATTCTGGACAAGAACAACGTGGTTCCCACCAACACCGAGCTTCGCGGCACGCCCGAGAACATCCTGGTGCTGGGCAAGGCTCCGTTAACTTCCGACACCACCATCGTACGTTAACGTTGGCACCGCAACATCGCTCGTAACATGTAGAATAGCCGCCCGGTTCGCGCCAGGCGGCTATTCTCGAATTGCAACATGGGAGACAATATGGCTGATTCCAGCAAAAAGATGCAGATCGTGTTTGCCTCGGCCGAGTGCGCACCGTTTGTGAAGACCGGTGGCCTGGGCGACGTGGCGGGCTCGCTGCCCGCGGCGCTTGTGCGCGCCGGCGCCGAAGTTATCGTGATGGTGCCCAAGTACGCCACCATTAAGGACGAGTACAAGGCGCAGATGGAGCACTTCTCCGATTTTTACGTGAGCCTGGGCTGGCGCAACGAGTACTGCGGGCTCGAGAAGCTCGAGCACGACGGCGTCACCTATATGTTCATCGACAACGAGCGCTACTTTGCGCGCGACTATCCGTACGGCTTCTTTGACGACGGCGAGCGCTTTGCGTTCTTCTCCAAGGCCATCACCGAGAGCCTGCAGCACCTGCCGGCCGGCTTTGAGTGCGACATCCTGCACTGCAATGACTGGCAGACGGCACTTGCGCCCGTGTTTTTGCGCGAGTTTTACCAGGGCCTGCCGCTGTATGACCGCGTCAAGACCGTGTTCTCGATCCACAACGTGGCGTTCCAGGGCCAGTTTAGCGACACCGTGATGGAGGACATCCTGGGTGTGGCACACATTCCGGCGGCCGCCTCGCAGCTGCGTTGCGACGCCTGCAGCATCAACTACATGCTGGGCGCCCTGCGCTATGCCGACGCCATAACCACGGTGAGCCCCACCTATGCCAGCGAGATCCAGACGCCCGAGTTTGGCGAGGGCCTGGACGGCGTGCTGCGCGAGCGCTCCTATGCGCTGCAGGGCATTTTGAATGGCATTGACGTGGCGGGCTTTGACCCGGCGACCGACAAGCGCATTGCCGCCAACTACACCGTGGAGGACCGCTCCGGCAAGGCCGTATGCAAGGCCAAGCTGCAGGAAGAGCTGGGGCTCGAGGTTCGCGACGACCGTCCGCTTATGGTCATGGTCACGCGCCTGACGCGCCAGAAGGGCATGGACCTGGTCATGTACGCGCTCGACCGCATTCTGGCCGGCGGCGTGCAGGTGGCGGTGCTGGGCACCGGCGACCGCGACTACGAGGACGGTCTGCGCTACTTCCAGGACAAGTACCCCGGTACCATGGCCGCACGCATCGAGTTCGATCCTGCGCTGTCGCAGCGCATGTATGCCGCCGCCGACATGTTCCTAATGCCTTCGAAGTTTGAGCCCTGCGGCCTGTCGCAGATCATCGCCATGCGCTACGGCACCCTGCCTATCGTGCGCGAGACCGGCGGCCTGAAAGACACTGTGATTCCGTATAACGAGTTTACCGGCGAAGGCACGGGCTTCTCGTTTACCAACTTTAACGGCGACGAGATGGGCGACGCCGTGTTCCGCGCGGCGCGTCTGTTCTGGGATAACCGCGACGCCTGGAACCAGCTGGTAACGCAGGCCATGAGCCAGGACTTTAGCTGGACGCGCTCGGCCGATAAGTATCTGGACCTGTACTTCTTTATGCACCCGGAGATCGAGCGCCCGGTGGCTGTTGTCGACGAGCCTGAGGCTGTTGCTGAGCCGGTGGCCGCTGAGGAGCCCAAGGCCGAAGAGAAGCCGGTTGAAGCTGAGCCCGTTACGGCCGAGTCTGAGGTGAAGGCTGAGGCTGCTCCTGAGGCAGAGTCCGAGGTCAAGCCAGCTGCAAAGCCTGCAGCTAAGAAGACCACGACTCGTAAGACGACGGCTAAGAAGGCCACAGAGGCCAAGGCGACGGCAACCAAGACCACCGCTGTCAAGACAACGACCTCGCGCAAGCGCACCACCGCAGCTGCCAAGAAGGCCGCCGAAGCCGAGGCTGCTCCCGAGGTAAAGGCCGACGCCGTCGAGGCTAAGGCTGCGGCAAAGGCACCGGCCAAGGCCGCTACCAAGAAGACGACCGCGACCGCCAAGAAGGCAACAGCTGCCAAGAAGACCACAACAACGAAATCGACGACCACGAAGGCCGCCACAACCAAGGCAGCCACAAAGCCGGCCGCCAAAGTCGAGGAGACGCCCGCCGAATCCAAGGCCAAGGTAACCGTCGAGGCCAAGCCGGCCGCCAAGACCACCACGCGCAAGCGCGCAACGACGACGGCCAAGAAGTCCACGACCAAGGCTGCTGCTCCCAAAGCGGAGGCTAAGGTCGAGGACAAGACCGCACTAAAGGCCAAGCCTGAGCCGAAGGCAGCCGAGGTCAAGCCCGCTGCCGCTAAAGAGGAGCCCAAGGCCGAGGTAAAGGCCAAGCCCGAGCCCGCCAAGAAGGCCCCGGTCTCCCCCGTCGCCGCGACCGAGGAAAAGGCTCCGATCAAGAAGACCTCCGTCCGCAAGGCAACGGCCACCCGCAAGCGCCGCTAGTACGCAGACGATTCAAAACCTCATCAAACCCTAAGCAAGGGGCGCTCCAACTGGGTGCCCCTTCTCTGTAGGTAGTGGTAAAACGATTTTCTAGGACAACCGTTCGCCGATGGTAAACGGATGTTGTTTATACAGCCTGTGTACAACAGATATACTTACAACTTGTGCGTAAAGCCATGGCCCGCAGGCCGTGATTCTATTGAACTGGACCGTATTTATGAGATTGATACACAACAGCCGTCTTCCGCAGTTTCGCACTCCGTTTGGCGCTGTGACCACTGGAACTACCCTTTCGCTCTCCGTGATTCTGGAGGATGCCGACCCCAACCAGGCAACGCTTACGCTGCGCACCTGGGTCGATGAGATCGGTGAGTCTCGGTATCCCATGACGCACGAGGGCGACGGCATTTATACCGTAGAGCTTGAGTGTACCGAGTCCTGTCTTATCTGGTACAGCTTTATCTGCAATATCGAGGGCCAGCCCGAGGTCCGCTTGGGCGCACCGCAGGGTCGCACCGGTGGCGAGGGCGTAACTTACGACTACGCCGAGGTGCCGTCCTTCCAGATTACCGTCTATAAGCACCGCGAAGTGCGTCCCGAGTGGTACGAGCGTGGCATGGTCTACCAGATCTTCCCCGATCGCTACGCCCGAGATGAAAACTGGCGCGAGCGCACGCTGGCCGAGGTCGAAAAACCACGCAACGGAATCCAGCGCCGCATGGTCGAGGACTGGAACGAGCCGCCCGTGTACGAGCGCGCCGAAGACGGCTCCATCAAAACCTGGGACTTCTACGGCGGGTCGCTCAAGGGCATCCAGGAAGACCTGCCTCGCATCGCCGAGCTGGGCTTTACGGCCATCTACCTCAACCCCATTTTTGAAGCCGCGAGCAACCACCGCTACGACACGGCCGACTACACCAAGATCGACCCGATCCTGGGCACCGAGCAGGACTTTACCGAGCTGTGCCAGGCGGCCGAGAAGCTGGGCATCTCCATCATTCTGGACGGCGTCTTCAACCACACGGGCGATGACTCGATCTATTTCAACCGCTACGGCAACTACCCCGGCGTGGGCGCGTGGCAGAGCGAGGATTCGCCATGGCGCGATGCGTTTTATTTCCACGAGGACGGCTCATACGACTGCTGGTGGGGCGTGGGCAATATGCCCGCCATCAATGAGAGCTCCGAGCTGGTACGCGAGCGGCTTCTGGGCAAGGACGGCGTGATCCGTAAATGGCTACGTGCCGGCGCTCATGGCTGGCGCCTGGACGTGGCCGACGAGCTTTCGGACGATTTCCTGACCGAGATCAAGAAGGCAGTACTTGCCGAAAAGCCTGATGCACTGTTGCTCGGCGAAGTCTGGGAAGACGCCTCCAACAAGATCAGCTACGGCCATCTGCGTCGCTATCTGCAAGGCTCAGAGCTCGACTCGGCTATGGATTATCCCTTCCGCGACATGGTCATCGGCTTTTTGATGGGCTACAAGAACGCCTACCAGGCAGCCGAGGATATCGAGACCCTGCGCGAGAACTATCCGCGTGAGGCCCTGTCCTGCGCACTTAATCTGCTTTCGAGCCACGACCGTCCGCGCATTATCTCGGTGCTCGGCGGCGGCCCCGACGAGTCGCAGCTGCCCGAGTGCGAGCGCAGCAAATGGCGCCTGGACGAGAACTCGATGGGCCTGGCCAAGAGCCGTTTTTGGCTCGCCACGCTCATGCAGATGACCTTCCCCGGCGTGCCTTCGATCTACTACGGCGACGAATACGGCCTGGAGGGTCTAACCGATCCGGGCAACCGCCGCACCCTGCCGACCAAGGACCAACTGCACGACTTCGACACGCTGGCTATTGTCAAAAACGCCTCCGCCGTACGCCGCGCACTGCCGTTTATGATCGACGGCGAGATCAGGGCCTTCGCGCTCAACGACGAGGTGCTGGCATACAACCGCACGGGCAAGGATGGCGAGTCCGCGACGGTTATCATCAACCGTAGTCTGCGCAATTCGCACCGCGTGACGATTCCGGCGCTCGCCGAATGCGCGAGTGACGTGATCAGCGGTCACGAGTGCGAGATCCACAACGGCACGGTCACGCTCGATTTGTATCCGCTGGGCTCGTCGATCATCTATCATCATGCCGAGCAGCGCCTGCAGGAGCCGCTCGATCACGGCGCAGGCGTTGTGTGCCATATCACCTCGGTACCGACCGATGACGGCAAGCCCGGCACGATCGGCGCACCAACGCGTCGCTTTATCGACCATCTGTCCGCTATGGGCATGCGCTACTGGCAGGTCCTGCCCGTCAACCCGACGGATTTCTTCCGCTCCCCCTATGCCGGGCCCTCGGCTTTTGCTGGCAATATCGACCTGCTGCCCGAGAGTCACAAGGAGCTAGCCGCCGACTTTGAGACCTGGAAGGCCCGTGGCGGCGAGGATGCCGATCCGCTGTACACCGCGTTTAAACATCGCAATGCCGATTGGCTCGAGAAGTACTGCGTCTATATGGCCGTCAAAAAATACTTTGAGGGCGAATCGCGCCACGATTGGCCGGCAGATGTTGCGCGCTACAACGAGCATCTGATCGACGATAAGCGTTTCCACGACGAGGCCGAGCTTCAGGCGTACATGCAGTACCGCTTTGACCTGGCTTGGTGCGAGCTTATGAACTATGCGCACAAGAAGGGCATCGAGGTCATCGGCGATATTCCTATGTACGTGTCCGACGATTCGGCAGATGCGTGGAGCGAACCCGAGAACTTCTGGCTGTCCGATACCGGTAAGGCAATCGAGATCTCCGGTGCGCCGCCCGACAACTTTGCGCCCGAGGGCCAGGTGTGGGGTAACCCGACGTTCCGCTGGGACCACATGAAGCAGAACGGCTATAGCTGGTGGATGGATCGCCTACGTCGTGCGTTTTCGCTCTACGACCGCGTGCGCTTGGATCACTTCCTGGGCTTCCACAGCTACTTTAGCATTCCCGCGGGTAAGGCCTGCGCCGACGGGCGTTGGCTGGCAGGCCCGGGCAAGGACCTGTTCCAGACCGCCTATGACGAGCTGGGGCCGCTCAACTTTATCGCCGAGGACCTGGGCTACCTGACGCCCGGCGTTCGCGCCATGGCTTCGACTTGCGGCTTCCCCGGTATGGACGTACTGGAGTTTAGCGATTACGACGTTCGTTGCGGCGTGCACCCTACGCCCGGCAAGATCCTGTACACATCGACTCACGACACGTCGACGCTCGCGGGTTGGTGCACGCGCTCCTTTGCGGGCGGCGACGAGCCGAGCGGTGTTGAGGTGGCAGCCAAGCTGATGAGCGACGCGCTGACAAGCGACGCTCCCCTGGTGATGATGCCGCTGCAGGACGTGCTGGGGCTTGGCGACGACACGCGCATGAACGTACCGGGCGTGGCCACGGGCAACTGGACCTGGCAGGCTGACGAGGCCGACGTTGCGGCCGCTGAGGGCAAAACCGCACAGCTCCTGCGCAACACGCATAGATTCTGGGGCGAAGCGTGATAAAACGCCCGATATAGGGTACAGTTACAGACGTTTGAATTTTTGCGGGCAGAGTAATCTGCCCGCTTTGTGCTGAAAAGGAAGTATTATGGCGCGCTACGATTACAAGTGCTCGAGCTGCGGCAACGTGTTTGAGGTTGAGCATCCCATGTCCGAGACCCCCGAGGTCGTGTGCCCCAACTGCGGCGCTCCGGCCGTCAAGACGTTCTCGGCCAGCGGTATTAAATTTGAGGGCAGCGGCTTCTACAACACCGACCAGCGCAGCGGCGGCTCAAGCACCAGCGCCACCAGCGGCTGCTGCGCCAACTGCCCACACAGCCACTAGAAACCAATCAGCCCCACGACCGACACCGATCGCGGGGCTGCTTCTTTAGCTACCCAGGCATCTCTATGAGTTGCGGTGAAATAAGGACTGTTTGGCAGGTAGGAGCTGATATTCAATCCCTATTTCACCGCAACTTAGTAGCTACTTGTGGACCAGGCGGGCGCAGAAGTGACCGTCGTAGGAGTCGGCGTTTACCGGCACGCTTTGGAAGAGGCCTCGATCGTTCTGACGAACGGAGACGAGCTTCTTGGCCTGATCGAACTCGGAGAGTTGCAGGATCTGCGCCTTGGAGAGCGGCTTCAGGCTAAAACCGGTGCCCTCGGGAGAGTTCAGGAACGCTTCCACGACCTGCGTGTTCTCCTCGTCGAAGACCGAGCAGGTCGCATAGATGAGCTCGCCGCCGGCAGCCACGCGCGCAGCAGCCTCTTTGAGCATCGTAAGCTGCAGTTTGGGCAGCTCAACCGTCACATCTTTTTCGGTCAGGCGCCACGGGATCTCGGGATGACGGCGCATGGTACCGGTGCCCGAGCACGGCGCATCGATAAAGACTGTGTCGAACTTAACCGGCTCGCCAAGCATGGCATCAAACGATGTGAGCACCTCATCAAGCTCGCAAGCATCACCCGAAACCGTACGAACGCCCTGAATACCGGCCTTATGCAGGCGAGCGAGATTTAGATCGCACTTGCGATCATGAAGATCGAGCGCCGTATGCTGACGCTCATAGCCCGCACGCTTGGCCTGGCACATCATCACATAGGTCTTGGTGCCACGACCGGCACCAATCTCAAGGCAGCTACCAGGGCGCGTGGCAGCTGTGGCGATAAGCTGGGCGTTAAGGTCCGAGGCCACGGCAGCAGCACGCTCAAATACGCCCGACGCAACCGTAACCTGGGCATCAACCGGGGCATGGCAGCCCGGGAAGACAGGTGCGACGAGCTGCGAGATATACGGATCGGGCTTGGAAGCAAAAGCGTTCTCATGCAGGGCCAGCGGCGCGGGGGCCAGATTGCCGGCAAAGTTAAGCGCACCCTCTGGCGTGTCAAACGATGCCATAATGCGAGCGCATAGCCAGCGCGGAAGACCCATCAGGCGCGACAGACGAACCAAGCGTCGCTCGGACTCATCCACATCGGACGCAGTAGCAAAGTCCTCAACATTGTCCGCAACCTTATGCAGCACCGCGTTAGCCAGGCCCGCGGCAGACTTAGCACCGCAGCGAACCAGCTCAACACCCTGACTTACGGCAACGCGGCCAGGCGTATGCAGATAGAGCATCTCGAAGGCCGAGATACGAAGCGCCATTCGAACACGCGGCGCGACCTTTTTGGGTTTATCGAGAAACTGGTCGAGCAGCTCGTCCAAAATGCCCTGTGTGGCGGCTACACCCAGCGCCAAGCGGGCGGCAAATGCAGAATCGCGCTGGTCAATGGCCTTGGCCGATGCGCGAGAGGACAGCACGTCGCGCGCATACATGCCGCGGCGATCGGCCTCCATCAGCACATCGAGCGCAAGCTTGCGCGCGGGAGACAGCTTGCTCATGACAAAACACCCCAGATAAGATCGGCACCCTGCAGGCCAGCAGCCCAAGCAGAAGCAGTCATAGCACGCTTGCCATCAGGCTTAACCTCGAGCAGTTCAACCGAGCCATCAGAAAGGCCCAGGTAAACACGCTTGGCCTTAACGAGAACCTGACCCTCGCCGAGCGACACATCAGCCGCCGCAGCATCGAGCACACGCACGGTCTTGCCGGCAATCACGCAACGAGCAGGCGCGGTATCGGACGAAGCGAGCACATGACGCACGCAATCGAGCGCCGCCATTTGCGGATCCAAGCGCATCTCCTGCTTAGAAATCTTGGCAGCATGGGTAACGAGCGCCTCATCCTGTTCAGTCCACACGGCAGTGCCATCGGCAAGAGAAGGAAGCATATCGGCAAGCAGTTTGCCGCCGAGCTCAGCGAGCTCCATAGTCAGCGCCTCGGCATGCTTACCGGCAACCGACGTGGAAGCCTGAGCACAATAAGCACCAGTATCCACACCATGCCCAATGCGCATAATGGAAACGCCAGCAACCTCGTCACCAGCAAGAATGGCACGCTGAATGGGAGCGGCGCCACGCCAGCGAGGCAGCAGCGAAGCATGAACATTCACAATACCAAGCGGCGCCATATGCAGCACCTCATCGGGCAAAATGCAACCATAGGCTGCCACACAGAAAATATCAGCCTGCGCAGCCTTGAGCACCTCAACAACCTCAGGCGTCATACGATTAGCCTCAATGACCGGCAACCCCAGCTCCAGTGCCTTAGCCTTAACAGGAGACGGCTCTAGCTTCTTACCTCGCCCACGAACAGCATCGGGACGAGTAATAACGAGCGCAACCTCATTATCAGCCGCAACAAGCGAAGTCAGCGAAGGCACAGCAAAATCAGGCGTACCCATAAACACAATTCGCATAAAGAACGTCTCCTCTCAACCAAAGCCGAGACGGCTACAAAGAACAGCGGAAAGCCAAGTCACCAGCCCATCCGCAATAACATTTCAACAAGAACAAATATACCCAAAACCAAAGAAAGAGCCGCAATAAAAGCAGCTCTTTCAGCAAAGCACCTATCAGCGAAGACGCCCATCCCTGGCCCGACGGCACCCCGGGGACGGACAAACCTACTCCGTCTCGCCCGGTCGAGCGCCGCGGGCCAGGGCGTCCTGGTACTCCTTGACGGCCTTGAGCCTCTGCATGGGCTTCAGTCGCTCGAACATAGTGTTGCCATGCAGGTGATCGATCTCGTGCTGCAGGCACACGCAGAACAGGTCGCCCGTAGCCTCGTAGCGAATCAGGTTTGCGTCCAAGTCGTACGCCTCTACGACGACATGGTCGGGACGCTCGATCTCGCAGCTAATGCCAGGGATGGACAGGCAGCCCTCGCTAAACGGCACCAGATGGTCACTCTGCTCAACAATGACAGGGTTGATGAGCACGTACGGGTCGTAGTCGTTCTTGTCGCTGTAGTCGCAGTCAATGGTGACGAGCTGAATAAGCTCGCCGATCTGCGGAGCAGCCAGGCCGCAACCGCCGTTGTCGAACATCATCTTCTTCATCTTCTCGGCAAGCGCGTCGATCGCTGGGGTGATCTCCTCGATCACGGCGCACTCCTGACGCAGGCGAGGGTCGGGCGACAGTACGATTCCGTTGGCTTCCATGGCCATCCTTTCGGGTTGTTACATCAAATCATAGGCATCGACGTCAACGCTCACGCTCACGCCGCGCACAGAGCCCACCTCTTTGAGGCAGGCGTCGATATCATCTGAGACATGGTACCCCACAGGCGACTTCACAAGCAGATGGAAGCGGTAACGGTCCTTGGCTCTCTCGATTACACACGAAGCCGGGCCCAGCACCTGGGGCACGGCGCTCCCCGCCCGCAAAAAGTCGGGCGCGGCGGCATGCCAGCGGCGCTTAAGAAGCTTTGCAATGCGCCCGATATAATCCTGCGCATCGTCGCGGCTTGCCGACCACACCAAAATGTTAACCAGGCGCACGAACGGCGGATACAGTGCGTCGCGGCGCTGGTCCAGGTCGTAGTCGGTAAAGATCGAGCGATCGTGCTCGGCGACGGCGCGGATGACCGGATCCTCGGGCAGATACGTCTGGATGATGACCTCGCCAGGGCGATCGCCGCGACCGGCGCGACCGGCGACCTGCTCAAGCAAATCGTAGGCGCGCTCCCCTGCGCGGAAATCCGGCAGCTTGAGGGCGAAGTCAGCATTGACCACACCCACGAGCGTGACCTCGGGAAAGTCGAGGCCTTTGGCGATCATCTGGGTGCCCAGCAACACGGCGCAATCGGCAGCATCGAACTGCTCGAGCAGCTTTTTGTGCGCATCCTTGCCGCGCGTGGAATCGGCATCCATGCGGATGATGGCGACGTCCTCGGGCAGCATCTGGTGCAGTGCGTCCTCGATCTGCTGCGTGCCCAGCCCCATTTTTGCCAGGTAGCGACTGCCACATTTGGGGCAACGACTCGTGGGCGCGGGATACGGCTGCACGCGCCAAGACGAACCGCATGTGTGACACTGCAGCGTGTGCGTGCGCTCGTGATACGTAAGCGCGGTGGAGCAGTGGTTGCAGGTGGGAACGCAGCCGCACTCGCGGCACATCAAAAACGGCGCAAAACCGCGGCGGTTGTGCAGCAGCACGGCCTTTTCGCGGCGCTCGACCACACGCTCCAGGCCTTCCATCAGCGGTTTTGAGAACATGGAGCGGCTGCCGTGTGCGAACTCGCGACGCAGGTCGGCAATGCGGACCGTAGGCAGCACGGCGTGTCCGGGGCGCTCGGGCATCTCGACACGCGTCCAGGTGGCACCGTTATACATGCCGCGGCGGCAGCGGTCGAGGGCCTCGGCAGAAGGTGTGGCCGAGCCCAGCACAAGTGGGCAGCGAAAGCGGCGCGCCATCTCAGCCGCCACCTCGCGCGCATGGTAGCGCGGACTGGAGCCCTGCTTATAGCTGGTCTCGTGCTCCTCGTCGATAATGATGAGGCCCAGGTCGGCAAGCGGGCAAAAGAGCGCCGAACGTGCGCCGACGACAACGCGAGCGGCACCACTGGCGACCATGTCCCTCTGGTCCAGGCGCTCGCCGGCCGAAAGACGCGAGTGGAAGACCGCGACCGTCTCGCCAAAGCGCGAACGGAAGCGGCCGACGGTTTGGGCCGTCAGCGAGATCTCGGGCACAAGCACGCAGGCCGAGCGGCCGGCCGCGAGCACGTGCTCAATCGCCGAGAGGTAGACCTCGGTTTTACCGGATCCGGTGACGCCATCGACAAGGACCACGTCGCCATGGGCGTCAAGGCGGGCGCGCTCAATCTGCGCGAGCGCCTGCTGCTGGCCGTTCGTGAGTGCGACCGGCGCCTTGCCGCTTGCCGAGGACAGCGTGGTCTGATCGCTGCAGCCACGCCAGGCGCGGCGCTCTTCCACCACCACGACGCCTCGTTTTTCGAGCGCCTTGACAGTTGCCGACATGCTGTTGTAGAGCAGGTTGAGGTCGCGCGTCGTGACCGGTCCGCACTGGAGCGCCTCGATGAGCTGACGCTGGCGAACGGCGGTCTTGGGCGGCGTATAGTCAAAGCCCTCGGGCGTAAGCATCACCCAACGGTTTTGGATAGGCTTGACGGCCGGGCGCTCAACCGTCCACGCCCCGTCATCGCCCTTCACGACACGTGGACTTCCGCCCGGGGGCAAGAACAGGCGCAAGCATTCGGAAAGCGTCGTGACATACTCGCGGCTCATCCAACGCGCAATGCGGGCAGCCTCGGCGGTAAAGAGCGGCTTGCTGAGGATAGCCTCGATAGGCTTGATGCGCGAAGGGTCGAGGGCGTTGTTGCCCTGCAGGTCGCCCAGTTCGGGCGCAATGTCGACGATATAGCCTGCAGCGGCACGGTTGCCAAAATGAACTAGGACGGTGGAGCCGATCTGCGCCTCATTGGCGAGGGACTGCGGAATGCCGTAGGCAAACGGCTCGGACAGCGCACGGGTGGGAATGTCGAGGACCACGCTCGCGTAGGCGGCCGTGGGTTCGGGCGCAGGCGCGGACTTGGCCTGCTCGGCCGTGCGGACAGGCTTTACGGGAGCCTGCTTAGGCTCAGGCGAACCAAACAGCGATAGTTGCTCGGCCATGGTCTCTGTGCCTCCCATCCCATACGTCTTTAGAAACAAGAGCCCCACTCGTGGGGAGCGGGGCTCGAATACGTGCGTTTGCGCGTCTACTACAGCGCCATCGTGCGGGCGCGGTCGATGCGCGCCAGGCAGTCGTCGCGGCCGACGAGCGCCATGGTCTCGCCCAGCGGAGGGCTCACCATGTTGCCGCAGACGGCGACGCGCACGGCCTGGAACACAACGCGCTTCTTGAGGTCCAGCTGCTCGGGCAGCGGCTCAAGCGCAGCGTCGATGGCCTCGGCGGTCCACTCGTCCACGCCCTCGAGTGCGGCCTTGGCGGCGTCCAGAATGGCACCCATGCCCTCCTTGGCCAGGCCCTTGTTGACGGACTTCTCGTCATACTCGAGCGTCTCGGCCGTAGCAAAGATGGGGGCGGCAACGGTCACGGCGTCGGCCGGCATCTTGGTGCGCGGCTTGACGATGGCAGCGAGCGCGTCGATCCAGTCCTCGCCGTACTCGACGTTGCCCTCGATAAGACCAGCCTCGTGCAGCTCGGGGACCATGATCTCGTCGGCAAACTGGGCGTCAGACATGCCGTTGATGTACTCGGCATTGACCCAGTCGAGCTTTTTGGGGTCGAAGGTCGCCGGGTTCTTGGAAATGCGGTCGAGCGAGAACTTGCTGGCCAGGACATCGCGCGGGATGATCGTGGTCTCGCCGTCGAGCGACCAGCCGAGCAGCGCCAGGTAGTTGACGAACGCGTCGGACAGGTAGCCGGCGTCGCGGTACTCCTCCACCGAGGTAGCGCCATGGCGCTTGGAGAGCTTCTTGCCGTCGGCGCCCAGAATCATGGAGATATGGGCGAACGTGGGCACGGGCGCGCCGAGGGCCTCGTAGACCATGACCTGGCGCGGGGTGTTGGACAGGTGGTCGTCGCCGCGGATGACGTGGGTGATCTTCATCATGGCGTCGTCGACGACGGTCGCGAAGTTGTAGGTGGGCGTGCCGTCGGAGCGGAAGATGACGAAGTCGTCGAGCTCCTTGGCGTCGAAGGACACCTCGCCATGGACGGCATCGTGGATGACGACGTCGCCGCGGTCCTCGGGCACCTTGATGCGCAGGACGTAGGGCTCGCCGGCCTCGATGCGGCGGCGTGCCTCCTCGGGATCGAGATCGCGGCAGCGGCGCTGATAGCCCTGGAAGGGGTCCTTGCGCTCCTGCGCGGCCTTACGATCGGCCTCGAGCTGCTCCTTGGTGCAGAAGCAGGGATAGGCCTTACCCTCGTCCCAGAGCTTCTGGGCGGCCTGCTTGTACAGGCCCAGGCGCTCGGTCTGGGCGTAGGGGCCAAAGTCGCCGCCCACCTCGGGGCCCTCGTCCCAGTCCAGGCCCAGCCAACGCATAGCGCGCAGGATGATCTGCGTGTTCTCGTCGGTGGAACGGGTGGGATCAGTGTCGTCGATGCGCAGGATGAACGTGCCGCCGTTTGCGCGGGCGAAAGCCCAGTTATAGATAGCGGTGCGGGCGCCGCCGATGTGCAGCTTGCCCGTCGGTGAGGGTGCAAAGCGGACGCGAACGTCTGATGCCATGGAAATCTCCTCGATTGCAGGATGGATGTCTAACCGCATCAGTATAAAGCAACAATGCAACCTCCGCACAAAGGGCACCGACTCACTCATTGGGGACAGACTTAAATGACCAGTCGCTGGGGACATTCTTAATTTAAGGCTACTCATTTAAGTCTGTCCCCAATGAGTAGGTGCGGAAAGGGTGTGAATGTTGGAATTACGCGCTATGATGTGCCCTTGCATAGAGAGCCCGGCGGAATGGTAACGGTCGCCGGGACACGTTTTTGAAAGGACAATCATGTCAGAAGAACTTCGTTCCATCCCGCCCCAACACGGGTCCTTTGTATTTACGTCGGAGTCGGTGACCGAAGGCCATCCCGATAAGATCGCCGACCAGATCAGCGACGCCGTCCTCGACGCAATCCTCGCCAAAGAAATAGAGCTGCAGGAGCAGGGCTACATTGCGCCCAACGGCGTGCCCGCCAACGTGGAAAACGTCCGCTGCGCCTGCGAGACCCTCGTGACCACCGGCACCGTCATCGTCGCCGGCGAGATCCGCACCCAGGCATACGTTGACGTGCAGGAAATTGCCCGCGGCGTCATCCGCCGCATCGGCTACGACCGCGCCAAGTTCGGTTTTGACTGCGACACTTGCGGCGTTATGAGCCTCATCCACGAGCAGTCGCCCGATATCGCCCAGGGCGTTGACGAGTCCTTCGAGACCCAGACCGGCGCTACCACCGACCCGATCGACCTGATCGGCGCCGGCGACCAGGGCATGATGTTCGGTTATGCCTCCAACGAAACCAAGACCCTCATGCCCATGCCGCACTACCTGGCGAGCCGCCTGGCCGAGCGCCTGGCCGCCGTGCGTCACGACGGCACCCTCGCCTATCTGCGTCCCGACGGCAAGACCCAGGTCACCGTGCGCTACGAGGAAGGCAAGCCCGTCGAGGTCACGACCATCGTCATCTCCACGCAGCACGCCGCAGAGATCGAGGACATGGGCAAGATCAAGGCCGACCTCATCGAGCACGTCATCACCCCGGTCATGGCTGCCGAGAACATGCCGTGGGACAACGCGGACATCTATGTGAACCCCACCGGTCGCTTTGTCGTAGGCGGCCCCATGGGCGACACGGGCCTCACCGGCCGCAAGATTATCGTCGACACCTATGGCGGCTACGGCCGTCACGGCGGCGGCGCCTTTAGCGGCAAGGACTGCACCAAGGTTGACCGCTCCGCCGCGTATGCCGCGCGCTGGGTCGCCAAGAACGTGGTCGCCGCCGGTCTGGCCGACCGATGCGAAGTCGAGCTTGCCTACGCCATCGGCGTTTCCAAGCCCCTCTCAATCATGGTCGACACCTTCGGTACCGCGCATGTTGCCGAGGA
>CAKXKM010000027.1:17896-22564 GCA_934876235.1 Collinsella sp. AF02-46-1
GCCTACGGTCACTTCGGCCGCGAAGACGCCGACTTCACCTGGGAAAAAACCGACCGAGTCAACGAACTCAAAGCAGCCTGCGGCCTGTAAATAGGTTCGCAGAGCCCAGACAGCAAAGCATTAGAACCAAAAGAAGTACCGGCCCCAACCGGTACTTCTTTTTATTTACACGGTGGTGTGAATACTTCGATGCGCAATGAACAGCACGTCCCCAGCTGATGAATTTTGACATCCAGCCACTCCAACCATGTATCCTAAGTTCCGAGGGCTTTGGTATTTGGTCGATCGCGTGTTCCGCACGAGCCGGAGGCCACTTAATGTGGCCTCCGTGCGAGCCAGGACTGTAGAGCAGGCGACCAAATACCAAAGCCCTCGGAACGACGGGATAGAACAGGAGCGCATATGGCAGGCAAGCCGCAAACACTAGCTACGACCTCGGCATTTGAGATCTTGGGCCCCGTCATGGTCGGCCCCAGCTCATCGCACACCGCCGGCGCCCTGCGCTGCGCCCAAGTTGCCGCCAGCCTGCTGGAAGGCCGCATCACCAAAGTCACCTTTGAGCTGTGGAACTCCTTCGCCCACACCTACCGCGGCCACGGTACCGACCGTGCGCTCGTCGCGGGCATCCTGGGCCTCGACACCGACGACGAGAACATCAAGCAGGCCTTTGACCTCGCAAGCGAGCAGGGCCTCGAATATCACTTTGACATCAAGGGCGACGACGCCTCCATCCACCCCAACACCGTCGACATTGACATGGTCGACGACACGGGTGCGACGGCACAGGTCCGCGGTGAGAGCCTGGGCGGCGGCAAGATGCGCATCAGCCGCATTAACGGCGTCGGCGTTGACATCTCGGGCATGTACTCAACGCTCTTCGTGGCGCACAAGGACGTCCCCGGCGTGCTCGCCGCGCTCACCAACCTGCTCGCCTACGCACACGTGAACATCGCCTTCTGCCGCACCTACCGCACCGAAGTGGGCGGCCAGGCCTACTCCGTCTTTGAGACCGACGGCGCGCCCGACGACACTGTTGTCCCGATGCTGCGTAAGCTCGACAATGTCGATTACGCGACCTTTATCGAGCTCCCCGGTTCTGCTTCGTCGCTCTCCCCCGGCGTCTCGGCCAAGGAAATCTTCGACGACGGCGAGCAGCTGCTCGATGCGTGCGAGGAACTGGGGCTCAGCATCGGCGCCGTCATGGCCGTTCGCGAGGCGCGCCTGACCGGCGAGGCCCACGCCGTCGCCGCCATGCGCCGCGTGCTCGACGTCATGCGCGAGGAGACCACGGCCCCCATTTCCAATCCGCAGCGCTCGCTCGGCGGGCTTATCGGCGGCGAGGCCAAGCTTGTCGATGCCACCGGCCGCAACGACCTGAGCTCCAATTTAATGGGCGCCGTCCAGACTGACGCCGTGGCCCGCGCCATGGCCGTGCTCGAGCGCTCGGCCACGATGGGCGTAATCGTCGCAGCTCCGACGGCAGGATCCGCGGGCGTCGTCCCCGGCTGTGTGCTGGCACTCGCCGACCACCTGCAGCTCGACGACGAGCAGGTGATGGACGCGCTCTACTGCGCCGCCGCCATCGGCCTCAACCTCACCACGAGCGCCTGCGTTGCCGGCGCCGAGGGCGGCTGTCAGGCCGAGGTCGGAAGTGCGGCCGCCATGGCCGCCGCCGCGCTAGTGCAGATGCTCGGCGGCACACCCGAGCAGGCGCTCGACGCCAGTTCCATCGCGCTGAGTAATCTGCTGGGCCTCGTTTGTGACCCCGTCGGTGGCCTCGTGGAGGTGCCCTGCCAAAACCGCAACGCCATCGGCGTGGCAGCCGCCTTTAGCTCCGCACAACTCGCCCTCGCCGGCATTAAGAGCCTGGTGCCGTTTGACCAGATGGCACACGTCATGCTCTCGGTTGGCCACGCCCTGCCGGCCACGCTGCGCGAGACGGCAAAGGGCGGCATCGCACAGGCTCCGGCCGCACTTTCGGCCTGTGCAAAATGCGGTGTGTGCGGGTAGTGACCAAGAACGACTCGATAGTGGGACAAATGTCCCACCTCTTTTGAATGCCACCGTTTCCGTACCACAAACAACTAGGTAATCGCTATAATGCAAGCCCAGTAAAAACACGATGAGCCGCAAGGCGAAATTCGAAGGATATGCATACGATGTCGCAAAACGATCGAACTCAACTGATTCCCGATCCGCAGCAGCCGAGCAGGCACACCGGTGGCGTTCAGTCGCCGCGTCCTATCGCGCCGAGCCACGGTCAGGAGCGTGGTGCGGCAAACGCTTCCCAACGCCCGAACCAGCAGCGTCAGCCACGTCAGCAGCGCCAGGCAAACGGCAATGCGCCCAAGCAGCCCCACGTGCACGGTCGAGGCGATCGCGACCCCGCGCGCAAACCCGCCGAGAACAATAAGTCGGGCAAAAAGACGACGCTCTTTGTCGTCCTGGGTCTTATCGTCATTGTCTATATCGTAGGCGTCGTAGCGTTTTCCCAGCTAGCCTACCCCAACACCACCATCGCCGGCGTCGACGTCTCGTTCTCCAACGCTTCGTCTGCCGCCACCAAGGTCAACTCGGCATGGAAGCACTATAAGCTCACCGTGACAGGCGATGACTTTAGCTGGACGTATCAGCCCGAGTCCGATGAGCCCATCGTCGACGGCGAAGCTGCCGCAAAAGAGATCATCAGCCACAACGAAGCCTTTGTATGGCCGGTCCGCCTTGTGGAATCCTTAAGCGGAAAGACCAAAACAACCGCTACCTCCAACGAAGTCGATCTTGATCAAAACGTCGACCTGTCCATGCTCTCCGACACTTTTGACCAAAAGAAGTTTGAGCAGGATCTGGGCGCCGCCATCGACGAGTTTAACGAGGGGCGTTCGGGCACGTTCGAGGCCAATAGCTCCTATGACGAGCAGGCCGGCAAGTTTACCGTCGAGAAGGCGCGCTCCAACGAAAAACTCGACCGCGAGCATGTCATTAAGTATGCCGAGCTCGAGCTTGCCTCGCTGTCCGAGACCGTAGACCTTTCCAAGCTCGGCAACGATGCCTATGAACCGCTCAATGGAACGCTGACCGATGATCAGATTCAGACCGCATGCGATGCCGCCAACAACTTCCTGGGCGTAAACGTGACCCTCAAGCTCAACGGCGAGGATGCCGGCAAGGTTGATGGCAGCTCCGTGTTGCAGTGGATCAGCTTTGCCGATCCGGCCAACCCCACACTCGATACGTCGCAGATCAGCAGCTGGGCAGCCGAGCTTGCCAACGGCTTCAATACCGTGGGCTCCACTCGCTGGTGGACGCGCGCCGATGGCAAGCAATGCGCCGTCGAAGGCGGCGACTTTGGTTGGTCCATCGACAGCAGCTCGCTCGCCAAGCAGGTCGAGGACGCCATTAACAACAAACAGACCGGCGAAATCGAGATCAAGTACTCCCAGAAGGCCGACACCTTTACTGCAAAGGGAGAGCCCGACTGGAAGGCATACGTCGATGTCGATCTGTCCGAGCAGCACGCGCGCTACTACGACGAGAGCGGCAATATCGTGTGGGAGGCCAACTTTATCTCCGGCAAGCCGGGAGAGGACGCCACCCCCGAAGGCGTTTGGCAGATCAACAGCAACAATGGCGCCAGCAAGCTCATCGGTGCCAAGGACCCCGAGACCGGCAAGCCCAAATACGAGAGCCCGGTCAGCTATTGGATGCCGTTTGAGGGAAACATGGTCGGTTTCCACGATGCAACGTGGCAAAACGACAAGAGTTTCGACGACCCCAACTCCTACAAGTGGTGCGGTAGCCACGGATGTATTAACCTGCGCCTAGCCGACGCCAAGGCGCTGCACGATTGCATCAAAGTCGGTCTGTGCGTGGTTGTCCACTCGTAGTGCAACGCGCGCATTAATACAACGTGGAACCGATGCAAACAATCTAACAGTTCCGAAAGAAACCGTCCTATGCGCCCACCCCAAACGATGGGCGAATATACTTATCGAGGTTCTATCTATAAAGGAGACGCTATGCCGAATGTCCCCACGATCGCCCCGGGCCCGGATGATACCGAGCACACGCCCGAAGGTGCCACCGAAACGATTCCTCTGATTACAGACGTACATGCCGACAAGCAGAACGGACGCACGAACGATACGGCCGATATTTCCGATGAAGAGGCATATGCCAAGCTCAAGGCAAAACGTGCCGAACGTCGACGCAAAAAGCTGATTCGACGCGGTATTGCCGTCGGCGTCGTAGGTGCCATCGCGCTCATTGCCATTGTCGCAACCCTGGTTATCAATGCGCAGCCACAGGGCGATAGCGGGCCTGCGACCGACATGGTGACCGAGGGCACGTTTAGCACAACGGTCGAGGCAAAAGGCCAGCTCAAACCCATTTCGTCCTCAGTGGTCTCCCCTTCTGTCGACGGCACGGTCGATTCGATCAACGTGCAGGCAGGCCAATCCGTCAACGAGGGCGACGTGCTTATGACCATTAAAAACGACGAGCTCGATCGCAACGTTGCCGAGGCGCAGCGTGCAGTTGCAGCCGCTCAAGAAGACCTCGCCAACGCGAAGAAAGCCGCAGCTGCTGCGCAGGCCAACCCAACGACGGACGTCGACGGAGGTTCCGCAGCGGCTGGCATCGCCGCCGCATCAGCGGACACGAACGCCGTAT
>CAKXKM010000028.1 GCA_934876235.1 Collinsella sp. AF02-46-1
CATCTCGGCATAGCGCGCATACTCGCGCCATCCCATCTTGTTCTCATCCATATCAACACCTCCCCTCATACAAAAAATGTGACAAAGGGACGGTCCCTTTGTCACATCCCCGGAAAGCCTGTCTGGCGCAGGGCCTCGTAGAGGACGATGGCGGCGCTGTTGGAGAGGTTGAGGGCGCTGATGCGGTAGTCGTCCGGGTCGACGAAGTTGCCGCAGATATCCTGCTGAAGGATGGCCTCGTGGCTGCCCTCGGTATGCCCGAGCGATTCCTCGTGGGCTTCCCAGGCCTCGGCGTTATCGAGTGAGTCGCAATCGCGTAGCATGGGGATGCGCTCGCAGCATGCGGGCGCCGCAGCAAGCAGATCTTCGGGAATCCCCGAGCTCTCGCTGCCAAAGACCAGATAGTCGCCGTCGCGGTAGGTGCTTTGCGCATAAGTGCGGCGCGCCTTTTTGGTCAGCAGATGCAGGCGCTCGTCGGCGGGAGAGAGGCCGTTGCGCGTAAGGAAATCCTCCCAGCCGGCATAGGTCGTCACGTCCAAGCTTTGCCAGTAGCCCAGGCCGGCGCGACGCACCGTCTTGTCGTCGAGCGAAAAGCCCAGCGGCTCCACCAGATGCAGGCGGGCACCGGTAACCACGCAGGTACGGCCGATATTGCCCGTATTGGCCGGAATCTCGGGCGCATACAGCACGATATTGAACATGAATCTCCTTGGCTCAGAACGAAAAACCACCACGAAGGGGACAGGCACCTTCGTGGTGGTTTGGCGGTTACGTAGGCGGAAAAATGCCCGCTTGGATAAACCTAGGCGCTGTGCCAGTCGGTCAGGCAGGCATCGAGGGAGGCGATGAGCGCATCCTTGTCCATGTGACGGCCGATGATGCACAGGCTCGTCATGCGATCGCCCGTCTCGTCGTCCCAAATCTGCATGATCTCGGGGTTCTCGTCGATAATCTTCTGCTTTTCGCCCTCGGGCGCAGAATCGACAAACAGGCCGTTCTCCATCAGGCGCATCTGGTGGCCGGCCTGCTCAAACATGTAGCACATGTCCGGATCGCCGGTCTGCCACAGCGGGCCCTTGACGCGAATGACCTCGTCGGGCCACTCCTGCTCAACAAAATCGGTGAACTTCTGCAGGTCAAACGGCTTGCGGCGCGAGTACACAAAGGTCTCGATGTCGTACTCGAGCACCTCGGGGTCGTCGTGCTCCTCGGGATGCTCCATAGCCTCGATCCAGGCGGCGGAGTTGTAGGCGCGCATAAAGTCGAAGCGGCCGGTGTCGAGCAGCTCATCCATGGGGACCTCGCCGTTTTGGGCCTCGACAATTACGGCGTCCTTCTGCAGGCTGCGCACAATGGCCTTGAGCTCGGCGATCTGCTCGGGCGTGACGGTATCGGTCTTGTTGAGGATCAGCGTGGTGCAAAACTCGATCTGCTGGATGAGCAGGCTCTCGATGTCGTCCTCGTCGATATCCTCGGCTAGCAGGTCGCGACCGCCGTTGAACTCGTCGTACATGCGGGCGCAGTCGACCACGGCCACGATGTTGTCGAGCGCGAGCTTGGGCTCGCCGCCCACCTTGGCCTCGTCGCAGAAGCTCGAGATGGTGTAGGCGATGGGGATGGGCTCGCAGATGCCCGAGGCCTCGATGATGATGTAGTCGAACTTGCCCGAATCGGCGATGCCCTGCAGCTGGTTGGCCAGGTCGTCCGAAAGCGTGCAGCAGATGCAGCCGTTGGTGAGCGGGATGAGGTCGTCGGTCTCGGAAAGGCCGCCGTCGGCGATGAGGCTGGCGTCCACATTGATCTCGCCGATATCGTTGACGATCACGGCGGCGCGGATGCCGCCGTCGTTAGCGAGGATGTGGTTGAGCAGCGTGGTCTTGCCGGCACCGAGGTATCCGGTAAGCATGATGATCTTCACGGGTTTGTTGGGCATGTGCCCTCCTTTGTTAGACATGGCTTACAGTTGAATCTTATGCCAAACGCCTGCTCTTATACCCACGCGCCGACAAATAACACAGGCTACTCCCAGGCTCCCCACACATCGGGGCAATAGCCGACGGTGGCCTTTTTGCCGTTGCGCACGATGGGCTCGGCCAGAACCTGCTGGTTCTCGAGCAGTTTGTCGAAGCGCTGGCTGGGGGTGAGGTGCTGGATGAGCGCGAGCGTCTCCTCGTCTTTGGCCTTGGGGTTGAGCAGCTTGTCGATGCCGCCGACCGCCTGCATCACGCTCGTGAGTTCGCCCTTGCTCATCTCCTTTTCCTTCAGGTCGATAAATTGCACCTTAATGCGGCGCTCCTTAAAATAGCGCTGGGCCTTCTTAGTGTCGAAGGACTTCTTGGTGCCAAAGATCTGCACGTTCATGTTTATGTTCCGCCGTTCTAACGAATGAAGTTGGTCCTGGCGCGATCGGCCTCGGGCGTCTCAATGCCGGCGGCCTTTCCCGCCTCGATGCAGCGCAGCAGCCAGGCCATGTTTTTGCCGATGTTTCGCATGGTGGCAAGGCCTTCGGCGTCCTGGGCGGCCTCACCCGGCATGGCGCCAAAGACGTTGTTCCAGTAGGTAGATGCAACGACGGGCATCTGGTTGATGGTGAAGTACTTGTTGAGTACATCGAAGGTGGTCGACGTGCCGCCGCGACGGGCGACGGCGACCGCGGCACCCGGCTTGTGCGCAAAGGCTTTGCTGCCAGCATAGAATGCACGGTCGAGAGCCGAGAGGATGCGTCCGCTGGGATGCGCATAGTAGACGGGGGAGCCAAAGATAAAGCCATCTGCCTGCCCGGCGGCGGCGATCAGCTCGTTCACCGCGTCGTCGTCAAAGGTGCAGCGGCAACCGAGCTTGCTGCACTGGCCACAGCCAATGCAGTCGCGAATGGGCTTGGCGCCCAGTTGAAACGTCTCGGTATCAATGCCCTCGGCCCTAAGTTGCTCGGCGACCTCGGCGAGTGCTCGGGCGGTGTTGCCGTTTGCCTTGGGGCTGCCATTGACCAAAAGAACCTTCATCACAAACTCCCTCTGCTGTCGGTGACTTCTGCGGAGGATTATCGCACGAGAGGGCAGATGGCGTGGGGCGCGATGCGAAACGGCTTGTGTTTCACATCGCGCCCCATAACGCTAGTCCAGCTTGGTGCCCGGTACTTGTGGTGCCTCTTCAAGTAGCGCTTTGAGCTCGTTCAAAATGGAAACGGGCTGTCGGTCGACGGCATCTAGATGAAGTGTGGCCACACGAATGGGCGGCTGATATTCAAATGATCCAAAGAGTACGGGCGACCCCAAGAACCGCTCGATTTCTTCTGCGATCGCGTCGGTCTCTTCGGGATCAAGGTCATCGAAAAGCGCCACGAACATCGGTCCGGTCGAGCGGAACAGACGGCCCTTGCCGCGCGAACAGTCCATGAGGCAGGCGGCACTTTCTGCCAAAACGCGGTCGCCCGCATCAAAGCCAAAGCGGGCATTGACCTTGGCGATGTCGTCGATTTTGATGGCGACCAGGCCTGCCTTGCGCGCCACGCGACGCATTTCGCCAATGGCGTTGACCAGGGCGTGGATATCGCCCAGGCCGGTCACGGAATCGGTCGTATCCGCCAAGCTTCGGTTGATGATAATGCCCACATACGTGTTGGGCTCGGTTTCGGTGCTATCCAAGCGGTAGCCCGTACACTCGCACAGCGCATATTTACCAGCGGTATTCATGACGCGATACTGCATGTAATGGAAGTGCCACGCGCCGTTTACCACCATATCGAGCTCGCTGCGCACGTTGTCGCGGTCCTCGGGGTGAACGCGGGCGAGCCACATATCGAGCGAGTTATAGGGATGCTGGGAGGGCAGGTCAAAATCGCGCACGGCATTAATCGACCATTGCGATTCGCCGGTATCGAGGTTAAGGATAAACGGATAGCGCGTCTCGGAGCTCATGGAGATCGCTTGGAACACCCGGTCGTTGCAGGGAGGCTGATCGGCGATCGGGCGCATGGATGCGTCGTTTTCCTTCGGCTGCTGCACACGGTGCATGAGCTTGTAGCGATACATTTTGCGGTCGGCGTCCATGGTCATCTGGCGACGCGTATCGCCAGCGAGTGGGTCGACGCGCGAGCAGCCAAAGCTAAAGCTAGCGATCATGGGCGCTTTGCCGCCCGATGTTGCCTCGATAAGGTTGGTGCGCGTCCGCTCCAGGCGCTGCTCGAGTTCGGCTTCATCTGTCGTGGGGGATACGAGTACAAATTCGTCTCCACCGATACGGAACAGCAGGTCATTAGGTTCCATTGTCTCGGTGAGTGCACGGCAGATGCTCAGGATGTAGCGATTGCCCTCGGTGTGGCCAAACGTATCGTTGCAATGCTTAAGGCGATCGATATCGATATAAGCGCAGGTGAAGGGGGTGCCTTTGTGCCAAAGCAGCTCGGCATAACGGTGGAGTCCAGCACGGTTGCCAAGATTGGTGAGCGAATCGATATAGGCGCCGCGCTCAAGCAGCTCGCGTTCTTGCTGCAGGATGGCAAATGTCTTCTGTAGCTGCTCGCCGATGGCGCACAGCTCCGTGGGCAGCGCGGCAACATCGAGCTCGGCGGTCGAGACCCCGTTCGCAAGTCGCTGAAGATAGGCAATGATCGATTGCTCGCCCAGGCGATACGACTCGTTCATGATGGATAACCTCCTTGGGCACAACAGTGGTTTGCATCATATCCCCAATTCGGTTTGGATTGGGGGCATAAGTTAGCCAATGGGGACAAGCGCCCCTTCGGCGGTAGTGTTTTGCGCGCGAGCGTATCAGTTTTTGTTACCGCCATCGAGCAATGCCTCAAAATCCTTTGCCTGCATGGGGCGGTAGTAGAGGAAGCCCTGAGCGTAGCGGGCACCCATGTGGCGCAACATGTTTGCCTGCTCATCGGTCTCGACGCCTTCGATTACAACGGGCAGATGGAGCGATTGCGCCATCTCGAGCATTGATGAAACGATTTGCGCGCTACGGCTTTGATCGCGGTCGGTGGGCACAAACGTGCGATCAAGCTTGATGACGTCGACGTTGACGTTCTTGAGCATCGCGAGCGTAGACTGGCCGGTGCCAAAATCGTCCATGTAGGTCGAGAAACCGCGAGTGTGTAGGTCGGCCGTCAGCTTATCCACGGCCTCGGACTCTCCCGTATAAGCCGTCTCGGTGATCTCAATGCGCATGAGCTCGGGCGGTAGGTTGTATTGGGCGGCAAGCGCCCCCATATGCTCGGCGACGTCGCAGGCAAGGATATCCACGCGCGACACATTGAGCGAGATCGGAACTACGCGCAGCCCTCGATCGATGCACTCACGCAGCCACGAGGCGACGCCCTGCCAAACATATTTGTCGAGCGTCACCACAAAACCGCTTTCCTCGAGGGCGGGGATAAAGGTGGTAGGTGAAATGAGGGAGCCATCCTTGTCAATCCAGCGTGTGAGCGCCTCGGCGCCAACGATCTCGCCGGTTTCCATGTCGACCTGGGGCTGCAAATAGTAGGTAATGCGGCCGTTTGAGAGCGCATACTGGAATTCGGTCAGCGTGCGGTGGAACGCGATTTCGTGTTCGTATTCCTCGGGGCGGAAAATGGCAATGCGCTCCTTAAAGTCGTTTTTTGCGCGCCGATTGGTAAACATGGCCTTGGCCTGCGCATCGATGGTGATTTCCTCGTTGGAGTCGATGGGGTAAACACCCATGGACGGCCAGAAGCCCACGCCGTCATCATGCTTGGCCACGGCCTGGCGAACGCGGCTATAGATCTGATGGACGGTGTCGTGTTCAAAGGGGATGAGTACGCAAAAATCGTCTTGGCCCCAGTACCCTGCGACGCCCATGGCGGCATTCTCGATGTCCTTGAGAACCGTGCCCACATCGGCGAGTACGCGGTCACCCTCGGCCTGTCCGTGCCATTCGTTGAACAGTCGCATGTGCCCCATATCGACGGTGGCGATACACCAGGCGCCGTTGCGCCTTGTCTCGAGAAATTCGTTGGCGCGGCGCATAAACTCGCTGGGTCGATAGAGACCCGTGAGCGGATCGATGCGTTCGGCGATGGCGCTTTTGCGCTCCACCTCGGGTATGGGGAGGCTGTCGTTGGGAACAAGCCCGCCGGCCGTGCGAATGCGACGGTCGAGTTCGCCTAAAACGGCGGCCGTTTGATTGGTCAGGTGCTCGTAAAAGGCCGGAACGACAAGACAGACGGGGGTAATAGTGTCGCCCGCGATTCGAACGGGAGCGAAAACGGCCTCTTTGAGATGTTGGATCAGTTGCTCGAATGCTTCGTGATCCAAATTGTTGCTAAGCACGACGAACTGGGCGTTGCGTGAACGGAAGACGCGACTCCTGCCGCGAGTAATCGACAGCATGCGGCCTGCGTATTCGGCGAGCATGTTGTCGACGGCCTCGGCCCCGTAGAGCTCGTTGAGCTTTGCCGTGCCGCGAACGCGCACTGCTATAAGCCCCGTCTCGCAACGGTCGCGACGGCAGGCATCGATAGCGTTGATCAGCGTGCGCTGCGTTCCGAGACCCGTGGCGGCGTCGACGGTCTCGGCAAGCGAGTGGTTGACGAGCTCGCCGACATAGAGCGAGGGGACATTTCCGTCGCCGTCGATACGAAACCCGCGAGCACGGCCGAGGATGTAATCGCCGGCGGCATTGCGCACGCGGTACTGCATGACGTGACGATGTTTGGAGCCGTCATAGATTTGGTCGATGTCGTTGGTATAGGCCTCAAGGTCATCGGGATGGACACGCGTTTTCCAATAATCGTGACAGTTGTCTATATGCTCCGAAGGAAGACCAAGATCGCGCAAGGCGCCTTGCGACCAAAGGGTTCGATGTTTGTCCAAGTTCTCGATAAAGAAATAGCGGCCTTCGTTGAGCATCGAAAGGGCGTCGAAAATTCGATCGCTTATTTCGAAGTCGTCGGTGTGGGCTTGTGCGATATTGCGTCGATCAAGGTGCACGGCATGACGTAGCTTGTAGTCGTACATGCGATGGTCGGCATCGTTCGTCAAGCGATTGGGGGCTTCGCCCAGGGCGGGGTCGGCGTGTGCCACTCCGTAGCTAAACGAGTGAGGCATCTCGGCATCGTTGTTTTTGAGCAGGACCGTTCGGCAGCGTTCCAGACGTTCGGCGAGGTCGTCCTCGGTTGCAATCGTAGATAGGATGGCAAACTCGTCGCCGCCTATGCGAAACGCCGCCTCGTCCACTTTCATATACAGCTTGAGATAGAGGCTTACCTGCAAGATGTAGCGGTTGCCCTCGTCATGCCCAAAGACATCGTTGCAGTGCTTGAGATTGTCGATATCGATGAACGCCATGGTAACGGGGGCGTCCTGCTCCCAGAGCTCCTCGAGGGAGCGGGCAAAGCCGCCGCGGTTGCCAAGTCCGGTGAGCTCGTCGGTAAAGGCGGTCTTGATCAGATCGTCCTGTCGCTCGAGAAGGTCACGGATGGTCTTTTCGAGCGTTTCGGTGTAATTGCTGGGGGCATCCATGCTGTAAGCGGCTTTCTGAGGTCGGGGCAGATGGCGTCGGGCGAGCTCGTTGTGCACACGCGTTGCTGCTCAGTGCTTTGCGTGTATCCAGGCCTCCGCCTTGCAGCGTCGCTGGGTTAATTTGTCGACTCGTGTTCGTTGCTGATAACTACTGAGTAGTATAAACAACTGTTTTGGTTTGTATATGGGTGTCCATGCGGTGGATGGCTATTATTCGCCAGGCGGTGGCGCTACGACGCAATGTTCGATGAAAATGCGACTGAGGCGATATATGTTGGCGGCTATACTTGTCCCGGTTTAAAACGCAGGAACGGAGATGGTCGCATGGCACAGCCAGATACGACGCCCACGGTGGGGCTTGCGCTCGAGGGAGGCGGCTATCGCGGCATGTATACGGCGGGCGTGCTCGACGTATGGATGGAGCGCGGCTTGACCTGCGACCACATGGTGGGTGTCTCGGCGGGCGCGGCGTTTGGCTACAACTTTAAATCGCGCCAGATTGGTCGTGCCATTCGCTACAACAAGGCCTATTGTGCCGACAAGCGCTATGCGAGCGTGACAAGCTGGTTGCGAACCGGCGACATGTTCAATGCCGATTTTGCCTATCACGAGGTGCCTATCGAGCGCGATCCCATCGATTTGGAGGCATATCGCGCCTGTCCCATGCGGTTTACGTGTGTGTGCACCGATATCGAGACGGGCAAGGCCGTCTATCACGATCTGCCGCATGGCGACGAGAGGGATATCGAGTGGATCCGGGCGTCGTCGGCGATTCCCGTGGCGACGCGTCCCGTTGCTATTGAAGGGCATAAGTATCTGGATGGTGGCGTGGCCGATTCCATTCCCAGTGCTTGGCTGTTTGCGCAGGGGTATGACCGCAACGTGGTGGTGCTGACGCAGCCGGCGGGCTTTGTAAAGCAGCCCAACAGCGTGATGCCCATGCTGCGGCGCGTGTTCCGTCACTACCCGGAGTTTGTCGCAGCGCTTGAGCATCGGCATGAGGTCTACAATGCCACGCTCGATGACCTGGCGCGTCGCGAGGCTGCCGGCGAGGTCTTTGTGGTGCGGCCGAGCGAATCGGTAAAGGTGCCGTCGCTATGCCGCGAACCGGATGAGCTCGAGCGCATCTATCAGATCGGCC
This sequence comes from Collinsella sp. AF02-46-1, assembly GCA_934876235.1. Taxonomy (GTDB): domain Bacteria; phylum Actinomycetota; class Coriobacteriia; order Coriobacteriales; family Coriobacteriaceae; genus Collinsella. The sequence goes on from CAKXKM010000028.1 coordinate 8,629, forward strand.
GCCACGATGCGGAGGCGACTTTGCCGGCGTTGGAGACCTACCTAGCGGGGTAAGGGCCGCATGCGGAAAGCGCATCCCAGAATGGACGTCCAAACTGGGATGCGCTTTCCGTTGCTGAAGATATGAGGCCGCGGAGCAGCTGCTCGGCCTATGTCTATGCCTGCTGCCAGGTGTCGACGAGCTCCTTGGCTGCGGCGTGGGGGTCGTCGGCACTGCAGACGGCGCTCACCACGAAAAAGCCGTCGACGCCGGTGGCCTTGAGCTGCGGCAAGTCGGCTGTCTTAACGCCGCCGCCCACCACGATGGGCACGGGGCTTGCCGCATGGAGGGCTGCCAGGTCCTCAAAGCTTTTGGTGATGATGGAGCCGTCGGCCGCGCGTCCGCAGTCGCGCTTGGTCTCGGTCTCGTGGAGCGGGCCGATGCCCAGGTAGTCGACCAGGCTCATGTCGGCGGTCTTGACGTACTCGAGCATCTCCTCGCAACGGGCCGAAAGACCCACGATGGCATCGGGGCCCAGCAGCTTGCGACAGACCTCGACGGGGATGTCGCTCTGACCCACGTGCACGCCGTCGACAGCGATGCCCTGCTCGCGCGCGGCGAGCACGCAGTCAAGGCGGTCGTCAATCAGCAAGGCGACCTGACCGGTCTTGCCGGCCTGAGCGATAGCCTGTGCGGCGTCGTCGGTCAGCGCGATGATCTCGCGGGCACTTGCCACCTTGGAGCGCACCTGGATGCAGGTAAAGCCGGCGTCGAGTGCCTGGGCCACTACATCGCCCACGGGGCGCCCGAGCGTGTTTTCGGGGCCGAGTACCAGATAGGCCGAGATATCAAGGTTGTCGCGGATGCTCATCGTGCTTCCTCCTGTTTCTTGATCTGTGCTTCCATGCGCTCGAGTTTGCCGGTCATGGTGTCGGTAAATCCGGGTCGAATATCGGCTTTGAGCACGACTTCGGTGCGGATGCCCTTGCTCGCCAACACAAAGGTCGCGTCGCGCACGACCTGCATGACCTCATCCCAGTCGCCCTCGATCTCGGTGAACATCGAGGTGGTGCGGTTGGGAAGGCCGCTCTCGCGAATGACGCGTACGACCTCGGCGACCTCGGCGGATAGCTCGTCGCCGGTGCCGCACGGGGCGATGGCCACGGCGACGAGCGTGTTCATGCCGGCATTGGTTGCGGGCTCGGACATGGCTTATGCCTCCTCGAGCGCGAGTCGGTTGTCGGCAATGTCCTGGGCGGTTGCGCGGTAGAGCTCGTCGATAAAGGCGACCTTAAAGCTTGCCGGGGCATCGGCGACAGCGACGGCACGCGTGCCGGCGACGTTGTAGACGGCGGTGCCGCAGATGGCTGCCGTAAACGGATCGGCAGCGCAGGCGTACACAGCCAGCACACCGCCCTGCGAACAACCGCAGCCGGTGATCTTGGACATGAGCGGGCTGCCGCCGTAGGACTTGGCTACCGTCGTGCCGTCGGTGATCAGGTCGACTTCGCCCGAGACCACTACGGCGCCGCCGGTGTAGCGAGCGAGCGCCACAGCGGCATCGCGGGCGGCGTCGACCGTGTCGGTGGTATCGACACCGCGCACGCGGCTCAGGTCGGCTGTATCGCCCTCGAGGCCCCACAGGCCGGCGAGCGCGATAATCTCGGAGGCGTTGCCGCGCACGATGGCGGGTTTGTACTGCTTGAGCTCGTTTACCAGCTGGGTGCGCAGACTACCGATGCCCAGACCCACCGGATCGAGTACCCAGGGCTTGCCGGCGTCGTGTGCCGCCTTGGCCGCGCGGGGAATCGTCTGCTCGTAGATGGGGAAGAGCGTGCCCATATTGAGATAAATGGCGCCGCCGCCGGCAACGAGCGCCTCGCCCTCGTCGGGCAGATAGACCATGGCGGCCGATCCGCCCACGGCGAGCTGTGCGTTGGCGACAAAGTCGATCGTCACCGTGTTAGTGATGGAGCCCGCCATCGGATTGGTGGCGCGAATCTTCTCCACGGCCTTGACCACATTTTGCTTAAGCTGTTCCGAATCAATCACTGCACATGCCTCCTTGGCATAGAAAAGGGGCGCTGTGCATAGACAGCGCCCCTGTAAAGGCGGCATGCTCCCTACGCCAGCATTAACTGACAGGTTCAAAGGATTGGGCCCTATGCCCTCTCAGCCTTGTGGTTTGCACCGCCGGCACTCCCGCATCGAATCTGTTGTTCCCTATACTAGCGCACCTGCCAATAAGGGACAGGTTTATTTTGGCGGATGCTAACAGGGGCGCTGCATGTTCCCAGATAAAACCTGCCAAAATAAACCTGTCCCTTATTGGCGGGTCGTTACAATGGTTACGGTGAAAATGACTGGGGGACTCTATGATCAAACTTGTGCTGACCGATATAGACGATACGCTGATTCCGGCCGGGCATGACGGCGCCAGCGACTACGCCATCGAGGGCATTCATGCCATGCAGGCGGCGGGTCTGCACTTTGGCCCGGTTTCGGGCCGTCAGCCGTCCGCGATGGGCTGGATGTTCAAAAAATGTTCCGAGTGCTTTTCGACCGGTGCGTTCTGTAACGGCCAGGTCATGTTTGTGGACGGCGAGGCGGTAGCCTCGCATGCGACCGACAACGCCGCCCTTATGCGCTTGGCTGACTACTTGGAGCAGGAGACCGACGATACGTATCTGAAGGTCTACAGCCTGGGTGATGACTTTTGGAATAACGATGCCTACTGCGTGACGAGCGATCCCGAGCGCGTTCGTCGCGCCATGGAGTCGGGCGGTAATGCGTGGCTCAAAGGCGAAGAGGCCCCGTGCCGTCCCTTCGTCGATGATGCGCCGGTGTTTAAGGCGAATATTTGGAGTGCCCGTTCACGTGAGGAGCTCGTGGAGCTACGCGAGCGCGTTGCCGCTGAGGTGCCGGAACTCTCGCTTGTGTTTCCCAACAACCGAGTGCGCCTGCTTGACATCCTTCCGGCCGGTTGGGACAAGGGCTGCGCTGCGCTGGAGCTGGCGCGCGCTTTGGGCCTGACGACCGATGAGGTGGCCGTATTTGGCGATTCCGATAACGATTTGCCCATGATCGATGCCGTTCCCAACTCCGTTGCAGTCGTCAATGCCAACGAGGCCGTCACGGCTGCCGCGCGCTGGCATATTGGCGCTGCGGCAGATGATGCGGTCGCCGGGGCTCTGCATCAGATTGCCGCCTGCGCCGCGACGGGGGAGATGCCGTCGTTTATGCATCAGATGGATGCGACGGGTTTCGACGCCACGAACGTCTAGGGAGGGCGCTATGAAGCTTCAGCAGCTCAGATATGTCGTCAAAGTTGCCGAATGCGGCAGCATCACCGAGGCCTCGCGCCGACTCTTTGTGTCGCAGCCTTCGATTACCGCGTCGATCCGCGATCTCGAAAACGAGATGGGCGTGCACATCTTTGAGCGCACTAACAAGGGCGTCGTTGTGTCCGAGGAAGGCGAGACCTTCTTGGGCTACGCGCGCCAGGTGCTCGACCAGGCTGACCTGCTCGAGGGCAAGTACAAGGGCGCATCCGAGCGGGTGCCGCACTTTAGTGTGAGCTGTCAGCATTATTCCTTTGCCGTTAATGCGTTTGTCGATGTGATCCGTGAGTTCGATGCCGCGCGTTATGACTTTACCCTGCGCGAGGAGCAAACCCACGAGATTATCGAGGACGTCGCGCATATGAAAAGCGAACTGGGCATCCTGTATCTGTCGGAGCACAATCGCGAGGTCATCGAGCGCATGCTGGCGGCCAACGAGCTCGTGTTCGAAGGGCTCTTCTGCGCCTCGCCGCATGTCTTTGTATGTGCCGACCATCCTTTGGCGGGCCGCTCGAGTGTGACGCTCGAAGACCTCGAGGACTACCCATTTTTGTCCTATGAGCAGGGCAGCTACAACTCGTTTTACTATTCCGAGGAGCTGACCTCGACGTTTGAGCGCCGCAAGAATATCCGCGTGCGCGACCGTGCGACGTTGTTCAACCTAGCCATGGGCCTCAACGGCTACACAGTGTGTTCAGGCGTGATCAGTCACGAGCTCAACGGCCCCGGCATCATCTCGATTCCGCTCGATGTGGACGAGTACATGGAGATTGGCATCATCACGCGCAAAAATACGACGCTCACGCGCTATGGGCAGGCCTATATCGAAGCGATTCGTCAGCACATCTAGACTGCTGCGTTCTGCACGGGTCAAATCTCTTTATGGCAGTCCCAACTGATATAGGAAGCATCTATATCAAACTGTTATAAACGTATATTTTACGATGGCCATATGAGCGCTCATACTCTGTCCCAGTAAAGCAACCAATGCAAAGGGAGATATCTATGAGCACTTCGATTCAACCGAACGCGCCGTTTCGTGCCGATATCGTCGGCAGTTTTCTTCGTCCGCAGGCTGTAAAGGACGCCCGTGCCGCCTATGTCGCGGGTAAACTCGACGCTTCCGGCCTTAAGGCCGTCGAGGACGAGGCCATCCGCGACTTAGTGGCCAAGCAGAAGGCTGCCGGCCTGCAGGTGATTACCGATGGCGAGTTCCGCCGCAGCTACTGGCACCTCGATTTTATGTGGGGCCTCAACGGCATTGAGCGCCGCGCCTCGCGCACGGGCTACATGTTCCACGATGAGGAGACTACCGCCGACACCGCCGTGGTAACCGGTCCCATTAGCGGCGAGAATCATCCGTTCGTCGAGCACTTCAAATTTATCAAGTCGCTCGAGGGAGAGGGCCAGGTCGCGCGCCAGACCATTCCGGCGCCGATCCAGACGTTCTCCGAAGTCACACTCGACCGCTGCGATGGCCAGCAGGAGAGTCTGCACGCCGTCTACAAGACCGACGAAGAGCTCGTCGGTGCCATTGCCGCAGCATACCGCACCGTGATTGCTGACCTGTATGCCGCGGGCTGCCGCAACATCCAGTTTGATGACTGCACCTGGGGCATCTACTGCGATACCGATTTTGTTGCCAAAACCGGCATGAGCCCGGTCGACCTGCAAAAGGTAAGCGAGCTGGGCGTGGCGCTCAACAATGCCGCCATCGAGGGCAAGCCCGACGATCTGGTTATCAACACGCATGTATGCCGCGGCAACTACCACTCCACCTACGCTTTTGAGGGCGGCTACGACCCCATCGCGCCGTACCTGTTTGCGCATGAGGACGTTGACGCGTTCTATCTGGAGTTCGACACGCCCCGCGCCGGTGGTTTTGAGCCGCTCAAGTACGTTGCTCCCGGCAAGAAGGTCGTGCTGGGCTTGGTGACCACCAAGGCGGCAGAGCTCGAGAACGAGGATGTTATCGTCGAGCGCATCCGCGAGGCGGCAAAGTACGTGCCGCTCGAGAACCTGTATCTGTCTCCGCAGTGTGGCTTTGCCAGCTGCGAGATTGGCAATAAGCTGACCGAGGACGAGCAGTGGGCAAAGATTGCGCTGGTCAGGCGTATTGCCGAGCGCGTTTGGAAATAGCGCTAGCGTTTGCAGGTGGCGGCGCGTGCGAGGTACTGCATATCGCGTACAATGGTTCGGATCGTATCGTTCGGGCAGGTTATCCGATATGCCTGATCGCCCTTCCATTCGAAAGGACTTCCATGTCCCAGTCTTCGACGCCCGCCGTCACCGATGCCATCTACGATGCATCGTCGCTCGGCCGCCCGCGCATGTTTGTGTTGGGTTTGCAACACATGTTTGCGATGTTCGGAGCCACGGTGCTCGTGCCCGTGCTCACCGGCCTTTCCGTTTCGGCGACGCTTCTGTTCGCCGGCATCGGCACGCTGCTGTTTCATTTTCTATCGCGCGGTAAGGTGCCCGCGTTCCTGGGCTCCTCGTTTGCCTTTATCGCGGGTTATGCCGCCATTGCGCCCAACGGCGAGGCTGAGCTTTTGCCCTACGCTTGCCTGGGCGTAGCTTGTGCCGGCCTGCTCTATCCGGTGCTTGCGGCCCTGTTCCGCGCCTTTGGCGCCAAGCGTGTCATGCGTTTCTTCCCGCCGGTGGTGACTGGCCCCATCGTCATTTCCATCGGCTTGATCCTGGCAAGCTCTGCCATTGCTAACTGCCAGACCAGCTGGTTTGTTGCTGCTATTGCCGTTGCCGTGATCATCATCTGCAACATTTGGGGCCGCGGCATGGTCAAGATCGTGCCGATTCTGCTGGGCGTTGTGGTGAGCTATGCCGTTGCGGCCGCGCTGGGCGAGGTCGACTTCTCTGGCGTCGCAGCCGCCCCCTGGGTTGGCTTGCCCGTCGTGTGGGACAACACCGTGTTTGCGCTCTTTGGACCGCAGTTCGATAGCAGTCTTGCCACGACGGCCATTATCACCATCATGCCACTGGCCTTTGCGACCATGATTGAGCACATTGGCGATATCTCCGCCATCGGATCGACTTGTGAGCGCAACTACATTGCCGATCCCGGCCTGCACCGTACCCTGCTCGGCGATGGCCTGGCGACCATCTTGGCATCGCTCTTTGGCGCTCCTGCCAATACGACGTATGGCGAGAACACCGGCGTGCTTGCCTTGACGCGTGTGTTCGACCCGCGTGTGATTCGCATTGCCGCCTGCTGCGCCATTGTGCTTTCGTTCTGCCCCAAGTTTGCTGCGGTGATTGCCGCCATGCCGGCATGCGTTATCGGCGGTGTGTCGCTCGTGCTCTACGGCATGATCAGCGCCGTTGGTGTACGTAACCTCATCGAGAACCAGGTTGATTTCCAGAACAACCGCAACGTGCTGGTGGCGGCTCTGGTGCTCGTGCTTTCGCTCGGCATTGCCTACAGTACCGCCGGTGCCATCGTGCTGGAGCTGGGCGGCGTGACGATTTCGCTTTCGGGCCTTGCCGTGGGCTCGCTGGTGGGCATTGTGCTCAACGCCATCCTGCCCGGTAACGACTTTGAGTTCGATACTTCCGAGCTTGAGGAGACTGCTGAATAGCAGCTGCGTTCAGCCAAATTAAAAATGGCGTCCATGCGTATGTACGCGTGGATGCCATTTTTAATGCGTCAGTATCCAGTGGATGCCGCGTGCCATGCGCAGGTCAGTTTGGGTAAAGTGATTGCCGGGGTTGAGCTCCAGCGTTGTTGGAATGTCACGCTCGATAAACAGCTCTTCCATCGCGCGCGTATCGTCGAGTACGTGCCGCATCATGCGGTTGGGCGTCTTGGTTTCCTTTTTGCCGAGTGACAGATAGACGGCGTCGGGCGTAGCTGTCATCGTGCGCTCGCGCGCGTAGTCGATAAAGCCGGGGAACCACAGCGACCCCGATGCACTCGCCGCGCGCTCAAAGACATCTGTTTGCCAAAGTGCCCACAGTGCAAAAAGACCCGCCAACGAGTAGCCGGCAACGCCGCGCCAGGTGGGCGGTTGCGGGAGCGATGATTCGGCCTCTGGGATTATCTGCTTCAACAACTCGTCAAGAAAACCAGCGGCCTGTCCACCAAAGGGCTCGGCATCGCGCACGGTACCGTCGCATACCCAGGGGCTCAGCTCGCGATTCCAGTTGAGGCTGCCAATGCCGACAAGCGTGAAGGGCGGGCAGTTGAGCTCTCGGCAGCGTTCATAAACCTCCGTGCCGTCGCCCATGACCACGGGAAGATAGATGACTGGTGCGCTTTCGGCATGCTGTGCATGAACGGTTATCTGCTTTTGATGCGCTTCCATGACGGGCTTCTCTCGGCGTTGTGATATCGACGGCCCCCATTGTCGCACGCCGGCTCATGCAGGTTGGGCTAGACCAAAGACAATCTCGTGCATACCCTGCGGACGCATATGGAAAACGCCACCGCCGGAGGGGAGCTCGGCGGTGGCGTTGTTAAACGGTGCTGGGACTCGGGGCCTTCGCGGGAGCTGCCATGTGCGCAGAGGCGTCTAAGAGCGCTTGCGGCTCGCCATGGTGCCTTCGGCGATAGCGGCTGTTCCCGCAAGGACGGTTGCCACGATGGCCGCACCCGAGGTGTCGCCGGTTGCCGCGAGCACGCCGGTAGTCTTGGCTTTCGTGATTGAAGCCGCAACGGCCTTGGTCGGCTTTGAGCACTCAGGCTTGGGGTTCTGCTTGGACTCCGCGGGCTTGCTTTCTGCGGGCTTGGTCTCGTCGGGCTTGGGGTCTTCCGGCTTGGCTACCTCGGGAGGTGCGATGACCATGCTCTTGGCGACAGCTTCGTTATAGGGGGAGTCGATCACAGCGTCGCCCGTGCCGATGGCTTGGCCTGCCTCGTAGATGCCGTCACGGAGCTTGCGATAGTCAATGACCTTGCCGCCTTCGGGCGTCTGGATGGCGGCGTTCTCAATCTTGATGGTGCCGATTGTCTTGCCGTCAGCGCTCATGGCACGGGCAAAGATTGCCGCTGTATCTCCTTCGGCCGTTACCTTGCTGCGGATGATCGAGATGACTGCGGGTGTGACGCCCTCGCTGGTCTGGGCGATGATGCCGATGTTCTCGCCTTGGGGCTCGGGGCTCGTCTCACCATCTTGGTTTTCGCTGTAGGGGATGGGGCCGTCGCCGTTCTCGACATAGCGGGCTATGGCCTTGACAACGGAGTCGCTGATGTAGATGTGGCCACCCTCCTCGTTGGGTCGATCGTTTCTGGTGGAGAATGCAGCCGAAACCTCGCCTTCCGCAAACGCGTCCACGGTGGAGCCGTTCTTGACGACGATATCGTCTTGGTAGGTGAAGAGGGCAATGGCGTCACCGTATCTGCCTTTACTTGCGCGGACTGTCACGTTTGCATGATCGAGTGTGATGCCCTTGTGGGCATAGACGCCATATTCAACACCGTTTGCGTTGAGGGAGGCGTTTGTGGCTGCGAGGCTGCCCTTGGCCTCGACGGCGGCGTCTTTCTCGGAGCTCGCCTTGACCTGGCTGCCGTCCGAGATATTGATGTTGCCGCCGCTCCAAATGGCCTCACCATCCGCTGAGCTTGCCTCGACTGTGCCGCCACCCTTGATGGTGAGGTTCTTGTCGGTTCCGATACCCTTGTCCTTGGTAGCCCTGGCGGTGACGGCCCCGCTGTCGTCAATCGTGATATTGCCGTTTGCCCTGATGCCATCCGATACGCCCGTGGCGTTGACGTTGCCCGAACCTTTGATAGCGAGATCGCCCTCGGCGTCGATGGCATCAAACCCAGCGCTCGTGGCGTTGACGGATCCGGCTCCGTCGATGTTGATATTACCCGTGGAGAGGATAGCGTCCTCAGTAGATGTCACGATGAGCGTGCTGCCCGCGTCGCCTTGGATATTGAGCTCGGCGTTCTCATTCTTGCCATGAGAAGCCTTGATGCCTTCGATCCAGTCGGCAGTGACGATGTTGTTTCCCGAGTAATTCACGTTGAGCTTGCCTGCGGCCTGGATCTCGCCGCCGTTATAGTTGTTGAGCTTCAAGTCGTCGGCGCCGTCCCACGACCAGGTGCCGGTCTCGTCGCCCGCCGCAGTGCCGGCGTTGTATTTGGTTTCGCCGACCTTGACCCATTCCGCCGCGAGCGAGACGCTCGGCATGAGCAGCGAGCTCACCGTGAGCGCGCACACGGCGCCTACGACGATGCGGCGCGTCACGCGGCGCCAGCTGCCGTGCGCGAGTCCTATGCGACGGCGAACGTCGGGTTCGGCAACATGGGTTCCGGCGGTAGTGTCATTGCGTTTGGGGGTCGTGAACAAGGCTGCCATGGTTGCTCCCGTTCTCATAGGGCCTATACGGCTAGGTTCAGCGTATCTGCTGGATGTTGCCGGCGGTAGTGCCGTTTGGAGGGCAAAATGGCCAAAATGGGGGAGAAATAGGCCGCACGCCGGCGCAGGGACCGACGCTAAAAGAAAAGCGCGGGGCCGCATGGCGACTCCGCGCTTTATTGTTCAGCTTTTGCAGCCTTGCCCTTACGCTACGAAGAAGTAGACGGGGAAGGCAAGGGCTGCGATCCACCCGTCCTGTGCGAAAAAGTGTTTACGAACGTTTGCGACTCGCCAGGGCGCCTGCGGCGATGGCGGCTGTTCCCGCAAGGGCGGCTGCCACGATGGCTGCGTTCGAGGTGTCGCCGGTTGCCGCGAGCTTGCCGACGGTCTTGGCTCCCTTGGCTGCAACTGCAACGGTCTTGGTTGTCTTCGTGCCCTCGGACTTGGAACCCTCGGGCTTGGTCTTGCCGTGCTTTTCCTCGGGCTTGGTCTCCTCGGGAGGCACGATGACCGTGCTCTTGGCGACAGCGGCGTCATAGGGGGAGTCAATCGTGGCATCGCCCGTGCCAATGGTCTGCCCCGCCTCGTAGACGATGCCGTCGCTGAGCTCTTCCTTGTTGCGATAGTCAATGACTTTGCCGCCTGCAGGCGTCTGGATGATGGCGTCCTTGATTTCGATGGTGCCGATCGCCTTGCCGTCCGCGCTCATGGCAAGGGCGAAGATAGCCGCCGTGTCTCCCTCGGCCGTGACCTTGCTGCGGACGATCGAGATGGTCGCGGGCGTGATGCCCTTCTCGGTCTGCGCGAAGATGCCGATGTTCAGGCCCTCGGACTCAGGGATGATTTCGTCGTTTTGGTCTCCACTGTAGTGGTCGGGGCCGTCGCCGCCGGTCTCGGCATAGCGGGCTATGGCCTTGACAACGGAGTCGCTGATGTAGATATGGCCACCCGCTTCGTCGGAGTAGAAATTACTGGTGGAGATTGCAACCGAGAACCTGCCTTCTGCGAGCGCATCCACAGTCGAGCCGTTCTTGATGACGATGTTGTCCTCATCGGTGAAGAGTGCGCTGGCTTCCCCGCCATCTGAGCTTGCGCGGACCGTCACGGTCGCGCCATCGAGCGTGATGCCCTTGTAGACATAGATGCCATACCCAACGCCACTTGCGTTGAGGGAAGCGTTCGTGACCGTGAGGCTGTTTTTACCGTCGATGGCGGCGTCTTCCTCGGAGCTTGCCTTGACCTGGCTGCCACCCGAGATCTCGATGTTGCCGTCGGCCCAAATCGCATTGTCTTTGATAGAGCTTGCCTCTACCTTGCCGCCGCCCTTTATGATGAGGTTCTCGTTAGCATCGATACCCTGATCCTCGGTGGCCTTGGCGGTGACGGTTCCGCTGTTGTCGATCGTGATGTTGCCGTCGGCCCTGATGCCATCCGAATCGCCCGTGGCGTTAACGTTTCCCGAGCCCTTGATGGTGACATCGCCCCCGGCATCGATGGCATCGTGCTCGGTGCTCGTGGCGTTGACAGTGCCAGCGCCGTCGATGTTGATGTTGCCGACGGAAGTGATGGCGTCACGAGAAGATGTCACGTTGAGCGTGCTGGACGCGTCGCCCTGAATATTAAGCTCGGCGTTCTCGTTCGCGCCATCCTTAACCTTGATGCCGCGGCCGTTGTCGTTAGTGACGGTGTTGTTGCCCTCGTAGCTCACGTTGAGCTTGCCCGCTGCCTCGATCGCGCCGCCGTTATAGCCGTTGAGCTTCATGTCGTCGGCGCCGTCCCAGCTCCAGGTGCCGGCGGCGTCGCCCGCCGCGGTGCCGGCGTTGTATTGGGTGCCGCCGACGTCCACCCACTCGGCCGCGAGCGAGACGCTCGGCATGAGCAGCGAACTTACCGTGAGCGCGCATACGGCGCCTACAACGATGCGGCGTGTCACGCGGCGCCAGCTGCCGTGTGCGAGCAGCGTGCGACGGCGCACGTCGGGCTCGACAAAATGGGCTCCAGAGGTTTTGTCATTGCGCTTGGGGGTCGTGAGCAAGGCGGCCATGGTTACTCCCATCCTCATAGGGCCTATGCGATTACGCCCAGCATATCTGCAGGATGTAGCCGGCGGTAGTGCCGTTTGGAGAGCAAAACGTCCAAAACTTGCGAAGCAATACATCGCGCGTCCGTGTGGCGCCTGGCTTTAAAAGCAAAGCGCGGAGCCGCTCGATGCGACTCCGCGCTTTGCTGTTTGGTATTGCGAATCTTGCGCCTACGCTACAAAGAAGTAGACGAGGAAGGCAAGGGCTGCGATCCACATGAGCGGCTTGATCTTGGATGCCTCGCCCTTAAAGAGCGCGACGACCACGTAGGCGATAAAGCCCAGACCAATGCCGGCAGAGATGGAGTAGGTGAAGGGCACGCCGGCGACAATCATGAACGCCGGGAAGCCCTGCGACACGTCGGACCAGTCGATCTCGGAGGCCTCGCTCATCATGAGGTAGCCGACGTAGACCAGAGCACCGCAGGTGGCGGCGCTGGAAACGATGGTGACGATGGGGGAGAAGAACGCGGCGAGAATGAACAGCACGCCGGTGGTGACGGAGGTGAGGCCCGTGCGGCCACCGTCGGCAGCGCCAGAGGTGGACTCGACGAAGGTGGTGATGGAGGAGACGCCCATAAAGCCACCGGCAGCAGCGGCCACGGAGTCGACGACCAGGATGGGACGGATGTCCTCGACATTGCCGTCCTCGGTCAAGAACTCGCCCTGCTTGGCGACGGCCATCGCGGTGCCCATGGTGTCGAAGAAGTCGCTCATGAGCAGCGAGAAGGCAACGACGAGCAGCATCGGGTCGGTCAGGACCTTCACGATGGCAAGGTTGCCGTCGGCAGTGCTGGCAAACGGGGCGCCGAAGGTCGAGAAGTCGAGCGGTGCGATGAGGCCCTCGGGCGCATGGGTGACGCCCAGCGGGATTCCGGCGATAACGGCGACGATGATGCCGATGAGCAGCGAGCCCGGCACGTTGCGGGAAGCCAGGGCAACCGTCACGACGATGGAGATGATGCCGACGATAAAGGTGGGGGAGGCGATGTCGCCCAGGCCGACGAGCGTACCGGCGCCAGCGGTGATGATGCCGGCGTCGCACAGGCCGATCATGGCGATAAACAGGCCCAGACCCACCGAGATGGCGTGGCGCAGGACCACGGGGATGGCGTCCATGATGGCCTCGCGCAGGCCGCAAAGGACGAGCAGCAAGATGACGATACCCTCGAGGAAGATAACGCTCATGGCGACGTGCCAGTCACCGCCGCACATGGTGGTGGTGATGCCCGCGATCATGGCGTTGATGCCCAGGCCTGAAGCGCAGGCGAGCGGGCGGTTTGCGAAGATGCCCATGCAGATGGTCATGATGCCGGCGCCCAGGCAGGTGGCGCAGGCGAGCGCTCCCGCATCAATGCCAGCGCCCGAGAGCACTGCGGGGTTGACGGCGATGATGTAGGCCATCGCCAGGAATGTTGTCAGTCCAGCGCGAAGTTCGGTCCCGATTGTGGACTTGCGCTCACTGACGTGAAAAAGTTCGTCCATGCATACCCTTTCCTTGTTCGGCCCCGAGTTTAGGCCGATTGACACGAACTCATTTACTATATCGCCTTTACAACCTTGCTGTTCCTCGCATGTTGATGTTCGGCGCTTTGTAACAGACGGACGGTATTTATCGCATGAAAATGTGTGGGTACCGTATACTTAAGCGGTTACAACGACCCCTATGGAGGAACGTATGATTAAAGAGCTTTGCCACGACGAGGCTATCCTGTCCCAGCGTTGCGAGGTTGCGACCGTCGAGGACGAGTCGGTTGCTCAGGACCTGATCGATACCATCAAGTCGCTCGATGATGCCGGCTGCTTGGCCGCCAACCAGATCGGCGTTACCAAGAAGGTCTGCGTCTACCTGGACGACGCCGGCGAGCCCCACGTGCTCTACAACCCCCGTCTGGTGTTTGGCCTGGGCGCCAGCAAGATGGAGGAGAGCTGCCTGACGCACGAGGAGGTCACCAAGTCCACGCGCTATATCAAGTGCAAGGTTGCCTTTGACCAGATCGTCGATGGCAAGATGCGCGAGCGCAAGCAGGACTTTGTGGGCTTCGAGGCGCAGATGGTCCAGCATATGAT
>CAKXKM010000029.1 GCA_934876235.1 Collinsella sp. AF02-46-1
TACTGAGACCGTCCCCGAGATTCTCTCGGGCGAGGAGGTTGCGCTCGTCAATGCCGTTCAGTGGTCTCAGACTGCCCGCAAGGACGTACTGATGGCCACGAACCCGAGCGCCCGCCATGCGCTCGATTTTGGCAAGACGGGGGAGCGCACCCTGCGCGCCTGCTTGGGCGATGCCGCTTCGCAGGTCCCTGCCTACCAGCTGTCGTCCGAGGGCATGCGCTTTGAGGCGCGCCTCGCCCATGATGCCTGCGACTTCGATATCGATTACGTCTTTGAGGTCGATGACTGCCTGGAGGACTTTGGTATCGAGGAGCTTTCCTTTGATCTGGAGCCTGCCGCATATGTCGAGGAGTTCCGCAGGCAGCAGTTTGTCCGCTCGAACCGCAGCATGTTGCCGCTGCCCGCGGCACTCGGCGCCATTCGTCTAACGAGCGTTGAGGACGAGGTTCTTGAGCGCCATGCTCACGCCTACTTGGCTTCTCGCAAAGAACTTCTCTAAGATTTATTGACATCCATCGTCTTTCGTATCATGTTGAGGGACGGGTTTTCAATCGGTCGCGGATCGCAAGCGATTCCGTCGTTCGGTTGAGACCCGTCCCGCACTTTTAGAGACAACAAGAAAGGAATCTGCATGTCAGAGTTTGCTGCCGGCCCTGCCGGTCGTATCGAGCGTGTCCGTACCCTGATGGCTGAGCGCGGCTACGACGCTATCGTGGTTCGTGACGAGGCCAATCTTCGTTGGCTTACGGGCGTGAAGGGCGTCTTCGATTACACCTTCGAGTTCCCGCACGCGGCGTTTATTACGGCTGACCAGTGCCTGTTCCATACTGACTCGCGCTACCTCAACAGCTTTGAGGAGAACACGCCCGCCGGCAGCCCCTGGGTCTACGATATGGACGAGGGCACCATCCCCGGTTGGGTCGCCGGCAAGATCGCGGCCAATAAGTGCCGCGTCTGCGCTGTCGAGGACGACATGCAGATCAACTTCTACCAGGGTATTCAGCGTGGCCTGGAGGATCGTTCTGTAGCCTGCATGCTGCCGCTGATGCATGACGACATTCGCAAGATGCGCGCCATCAAGGACGCCGAGGAGATCGAGCTCATGCGCCATGCGCAGTCGATCACCGACGCCGCCTTCCAGCATATGCTCGGCTTTATTAAGCCCGGTATGACCGAGAAGCAGGTTCGCAACGAGCTCGAGAACTTTATGTTCGCCAACGGTGCCGACAGCCTGGCCTTCGGCTCTATCGTGGCGAGCGGCCCCAATACCGCCAACCCGCATGCCGTCCCGAGTGATCGCGTGATCGAGAAGGGCGACTTTGTCCTCATGGATTACGGCGCGGGCTACTGCGATTATCGTTCCGACATGACGCGCACCGTCGTGATGGGCGAGCCTACCCAGGAGCAGCTCGACCTGTACGCGCTCGTGCGCCGTACGCACGAGGAGTGCGTCGCCGCCATCCATCCGGGCGTCGAGGGCAACGACATTTTCAAGCTTTCCAAGAAGATCATTGGCGATGCCGGCTATGGCGATTACTACAACCATGGTCTGGGCCACGGCGTCGGTATCGACATCCACGAGCTGCCCAACTTCAACCGCAGCAAGAATATCATCGAGGTTGGCTCGGTTATCACCATGGAGCCCGGTGTCTACCTGCCCGGCGTGGGCGGCGTGCGCCTGGAGGACTACGGCGTGGTCACCGAGAACGGCTACGAGCCCTTCACCAAGACGCCGCATGACCTCCACGTCATCGATTGCTAGCTCATTTCGATAGATTTTTGGGGCGGGGCGTCCGGATCGATTCGGACGCCCCGCGTTCTCTTTTTATGCGCTCGCTGCAGGCGCCGTCTGCAAGTGTATAATTTCCGTCGTATGTAATTTGGACGCTTGTGCGTTCTGTCCATAACAAGAAAGGTCGCTATGCCTACCATTTCTACCGCCGACTTCAAGAACGGCCTCGGTCTCCGCATCAAGGACAAGGTCTACACCATCGTCGAGTTCCAGCATGTCAAGCCGGGCAAGGGCGGCGCGTTTGTGCGCTACAAGACCCGTGACATCAAGAGCGGCCGCGTCGTCGAGAACACCTGCAACGCTGGTACCAAGTTCGAGAGCGTCATGCTCACCACCCGTGAGTTCCAGTACCTCTACAACGATGGCACCGACTACATCTTCATGGACAACGAGTCCTATGAGCAGGTTCCCGTTCCCGAGGACATGGTGGGCGAGAACTCCAAGTGGCTGCGCGAGAACGACATCTGCCAGCTGCTCTTCGCCGACGACGAGCTCATGGGCGTGACCCCGCCGATGTTCATCGAGACCACCATCGTCCAGACCGACCCGGGCTTTAAGGGCGACACCGTCCAGGGTTCCACCAAGCCGGCCACGATCGACACCGGCGCTGTCATCCAGGTCCCCATGTACCTCAACGAGGGCGAGGTCATCAAGGTTGACACCCGCGACGGCAAGTTCGTCTCCCGCGTCTAGCAACCAACTCTTCTAGGAGGACTCATGCCCCAGGAAATCAAGATTGACGGCATCGGCATTTCGCCCGATGTTCTGACCGCCATCGTCTCGCGCGCCGTGTCGGATGTCGAGGGCATCGCCTCCGTTGGCGTCAAGGACCTTGCCACCAACCTTGTCTCCATGATGCTCTCGTCCAAGGCCCCGGCTTCCGAGCCGGCGGTCGAGGCCGAGGTCGTCGGCGACAAGCTCGCACTCACCGTGCGTGTCGTGGTGTTCTTTGGCTATCCGTTCAAGAAACTCGCCGAGGCCGTTCGCGCCGCCGTGGTCGCCGCCATCGATGCCCAGGTGGGCGTTGAGGTCGAGCGCGTTGACGTTTGCATCGACGGCCTCGTTTTCCCCAAGGAGTAACCTTTGAGCCTTAAGGTTTATCGCGGGCGTACGCTTGCCCGCAGTCAGGCGCTGCAGCTGCTATTTCAGGCCGAGGCCACGGACAGCCCGCTCGAGCGCGTCCTCGAGGGTGATTTCCTGATCTCGAAGGGCCCCCTCGACCCCTATGCGCTGGAGCTGTGCCGCGGTGCCTACGAGCATATCGATCGCATCGACTGTGCCCTGCGCGCCGTCGCCAAGAACTGGGATCTTATGCGCATGCCCGGCGCCGACCGCAATCTGCTGCGTATCGCCGTCTACGAGATGCGCTTCCTTACCGACGAAGAGGTCTCGGACGCTATCGTGATCAACGAGGCCGTCGAACTTGCCAAGGCCTATGGCACCGACCAGTCCGCGTCGTTCGTCAACGGCGTGCTGGGCAAGATCGCGCGCAGCGAGGAGTTGCCGGGCGAGGACCTGTACCAGGAACTGCTGGCCGAGGATCGCGCTCGCGAGGAGGCCCAGGCTGCTGAGGCTGCCGCCAAGGTTGCGGTTGCCCAGGCCGAGGCTGGCGTGCTGGCCGAGGATGCGGACGCCGCCGAGGCTGACATCGACTCCGTCGAGGAGTAGCCATGCCAGAGGGTTCTGTCCGCAACTTTGACGAGATCTCGGACCGTCTGGACCAGATCATCGCTACCGTTCGCTCCAAGGATACGTCCTTGGAGCGTTCGCTCGATCTGTTTGACGAGGCGATTGAGCTGGGCTCCCGCGCGGTCGATATGGTCGACAAGTTTGAGCTGACGCCGCGTGAGGCCGACAAGCTCGAGCAGGAATACGATGAGGATGCGGCAAACGAATCCCAGGATAGCTAGGCCGCATCTCCGGATACGAATGGTTGATGGCATTCATGAAACGCGTGCGTCTTGATGACGAACTGATTTCACAGGGCATCTGCGCCGATCGCGCGGATGCCCTTCGCACTCTTATGGCCGGCTTGGTCTCGAGCGGCGGCGAGCGCTTGACTTCGCCGGGGCTTAAGGTGACCCCGGGTCTGCCGCTGCACGTGAAGGGGCGCATTCCCTATGTTGGCCGCGGCGGTCTTAAGCTCGAAGGCGCGCTTGATGCGTTTGGCATCAATCCGACGGGCCTTAGCTGTCTGGATGTGGGCTGCTCTACCGGCGGCTTTACCGATTGCCTGCTCAAGCGCGGAGCTGCGACCGTTATCTCGGTGGACGTGGGTCGCGCACAGTTCGATTGGTCGTTGCGTCAGGACGATCGCGTGACGCTGCATGAGCGCACCAACGTGACGCAGCTGCCTGAGCTTGGCTATGCGGGCGCCATCGACCTGGCTGTTTGTGATGTCTCGTTTACCAGCATCGCGAACATTATCGATGCGGTGCTGGCGTGCCTGGCGCCTACGGGTGCATTCTGCACGCTCGTAAAGCCGCAGTTTGAGGCTCCGGCGGCGCTGGTGGGTGAGGGCGGCATTGTGACCGATCCCGCCGTGCGCCGCGATACACTCGTGGCGGCGGTTGAACTCTTTGCAGCCAAGGGCCTTTTTCCGGTCGATGTGTGCGTGTCGCCCATTCATGGTGCCAAGGGAAATGTTGAGTTTTTCTTGTACGGCGCGAGGTATGCCCCCGGCGACCGCTCGCAAGACGAGCTGCAATCCCAGGTATCGGTTATGAGCGAGAAAGCTGCAACGCTATGAAGGTCTTTCTGGTTCCCAATTACTACAAGCAAGAAGCGGTCGAGAGCGGCCTGATGCTCGAGCTTTGGCTGACGCGCCAGGGCTATGAGGTCGCATGGGCTGCCGACCAGCGATCGAAGATTCAAAGCACGCCTGATATTGACGGCTCCGATCTGGTCATTACGCTCGGCGGCGACGGTACGTTGCTGCGCGCTGCCCGCATCCTCAACCATCGCGAGATTCCTATCCTCGGTCTTTCCTATGGTCACCTGGGCTTTTTGACGGCCGCGAGCCCTGAGGAGCGCGACATTTTGCAGGTTGTGAGCGATGCCCTGTCTGGTGAGCTGCACGTGAGCCGTCGCGCTACCATCGCCGCGGATATCGTGTCCGTGCGCGAAGACGGTACGAAGGATGTCGTGCGCACCTTCGCCCTCAACGACATGGCGCTTACCCGCGGTCCGCTGTCCGATATGGTCGAGTTCGACATCACGGTGTCGGGCCACCATATCGATCGACTGCGTGGCGACGGCGTGGTTGTATCGACGGCGACTGGCTCCACCGGCTACGCGCTATCCGCCGGCGGTCCCATCGTCAGCCCCGATTACACGGGCATGGTCTGTGTGCCGATTGCTCCGCATACCATTCAGGCTCGCGCCTTTTTGACCTCGCCGAGCGATGTCGTCGAGATCTTTATGTCTGATGACCGTCCGAGTGTTCCGGCGATCGCTATCGATGGACAGTTTATTACCTGCGATGGCACCGTTGAGAGCGTGGCGGTGCGTCGCGGTCCCGGAGACGTGTTGCTGCTCGATTACGGTCCCGAGAGCTTCTATAACTCGGTGAGCCGCGTGTTCTATGGAGTGCGCCATGATCGATGAGCTGCAGGTTTCCAACATCGCGCTCATTCGCGAGGCGACGCTGGTGCCGAGTGCGGGCCTAACGGTTTTGACTGGCGAGACCGGTGCCGGCAAGACCGCGCTGCTCTCGGCGCTCAAGCTCATTTTGGGCGAGCGTGCAGATTCGTCGACCGTGCGCGAGGGAGAGGCGCTGGCGAGCGTCGAGGCGCGCTTGTTCGACGACCCGCACGACACGGAGGGCTTTACCGTGCAGCGCAGCCTTTCTGCCGAGGGTCGCAGCCGCGTCAAGATTGACGGCCGCATCGCTAGCGTGCGCGAGCTTTCCGAGCGCGTCGGCGTGATGATGGATCTGTGCGGCCAGCATGAACACCAGCGTCTGCTCGATCCGGCGCATCATGTTGCCATGGTTGATGCCTGGGCTGGTCGCTCTGCGCTCGAGGCGCTCGACCGTTACCGTGCCTGCTTCAAGGCGTCGCGTGCGGCTGCCAAGGAGGTCCGTCGCGTGGAGGAAGCCTCACGCGCGCAGGGGAGCCGTGTCGAGGAGGCTCGCTTTGCCCTCGAGCGCATCGGCGAGGTCGACCCCAAGCCGGGCGAGTATGAGGAACTCGAGGAACTGCTGCCGCGCTCCGAACATGCCGAGGTACTGGTTGCCACAGCTAACGATGCCCATGCATCGCTTGCCGCCGAAGGTGGAGCGCTCGATGCCGTGAACAGCGCCGTGGCAGAGCTTTCCCGTATGGCTACCGTCGATCGCAAACTGGGTGACATTGCCGATGCGCTTTCGGATGCCTGCATCTCCCTTGAGGATAGCGCGAACGAGCTTCGTGCCTATCGCGATGGCGTCGCCTTCAACCCGCGCGAGCTCGCTCGCATGCGTGAGCGGTATTCCGACCTCAAGGGCCTGTTGCGTCAGTGGGGTCCCACGATGGACGATGTTTTTGCCATGCGCGATCGCTCGCAAGAGCTGCTGTCCCTGGTCGATGATGGCGATGAACAGATCAAAAAGGCGCGTGAGGCACTCGGGAGCGCCGAGCGCGAGCTGTTCGCTGCCGCCAAGGCACTCAAGCGCGCTCGCAATACGGCGGCCCCGCGCTTCTGCCACGAGGTCGGTCGTCAGATGGCACGCTTGGAGATGGGCGGTGCCGAGCTCGTTTGGGAGTCGCATGATCTTCCGCGCGCTGAGTGGACGCCGGCGGGTCCTTCGAGTTACGAGCTTTTGTATCGCAGCGGTGCCGGCTTGACGCCGCGTCCCCTGCGCCGAATTGCGTCGGGCGGCGAGCTCAGCCGCGTTATGCTCGCGAGCAAGGTGGTCTTGGGTAATGCTGACGGCGTCGATACACTGGTATTTGACGAGGTCGATGCCGGTGTCGGCGGCTCCACGGCTCGTGCTCTTGCTGGTGTGCTGGTCGATCTTGCCGCTACGCATCAAGTGATTGTCGTAACCCACTTGGCGCAAGTCGCCGTCATGGCCGACAAGCATTACGTGGTCAGTAAAGAGCCCGGCGACGTTCCTCAGACGCATCTGGACGAGGTGACTGGGGACGCCCGTACCGCAGAGATCGCTCGAATGCTGAGCGGCGATCAATCGGAGGCAAGCGTAGCGCACGCCAGGCAGATGCTTGCGGAGGCGCGTGCCTAGGCCGAGCCGCCACATGCATGTCCAACCCTGCCGCCACGAAACGGGTCCATCTACTACGTTTGGTAGGGCATCGGCAAGCACGCCAAGAATTGCAAAAAGAAAACCGCAGGTAGAACGCCTGCGGTTTTCTCTATTTTGGGTGTATGGTTGGCGGTTGCGGTTAAAACGTAGTAGATGGGCGTGTTTCGTGACGAGAGGCGTCTATCGGCTCCCCAATTTACCTACTCAACGACCTTATCCGGCTGGATGAGCTCCTCGTAGTAGCTGATATGCTCACGCGCGTCTTCAATCTCGGGCAGCAGGAAGTTGTAGATGACTTCGATGATCATCGTGGCGCTGATCTTGGAGAACGCAAAGTCGCCCGTCGTCAGTAGCGCTTCGTGGTTGACGGTATTAAAAGTGTAGTCTGCCAGACGCGCGAGCGGGGATTTGCTGTCGCTGCTGATGACGACTACGGTTGCGCCGCAGTTGCGAGCCGCTTTTGCCATGCGATTCAGTCGGCGCGATTTGCCGGAGTTTGAGATTAGCACGATGACGTCACCTGGGCGTAACGTGAGCGCAAAGCCAATTGATGTCTCGCTAATGGTGCTCGCCATGCAGCGCAGGCCCAGCTGCGAAAACTTAAACGTCGCATCGAGCGCGACCGCGTTCGTATTGCCCACAGCCGCAAACTCAATAACCCCTGCATGCTTAAGGGCATGTACAACAGCCGCCAGCGTATCGTGGTCGATCCCGTCGATGGTCGCATTAAGCTCGCTCACCTTGGCAGCCAGGATGTTCTTAAGGCTCTGCTCCATATTGTCGAGCGAGACTTCGTCAGTCAGGCCCTCGTTGCGCTGGCTTTCCAAATCCCTCGCCAACGAAAACTGAAAGCTGCGGAAGCTGCCAAAGCCAAGCTTGCGGCAGAAGCGCGAAACGGTCGCCTCGGACGTGGCGGCGGCGCGCGAGAGCTGAGCCGCCGTGAGGCGTGGCGCCTCGGACTGGTGCTCCAATATATAGTCGACAATACGCTGCTCGGACTCGCTGTATCCCTGATGGGTACTAATGAGGGAAAGTGCGCTCTTGCTACTATCGGTCATGGATAGCTCCTGGTTGGCATGAAAATCGGACTCGTTTTGTAATGTCATAGTATAGGGGGATTTTCAATTACAAGATACACCTTGCCGTTTCAAGTGTTGATGGTAAACTTTCACCTACCGTTTACGGTTATGAAAGAACCTTTCACCGGAGAATTGCGCCTTGTCTCTTCTCACGCGGACGGTAGGTTGGTATCTTTCAGTTGTGGAAAAGCGCGCAAGGACGCGCGTGTAGGGGAGCGCCTGCGGGCGCAAAACTTAAAAAGGAGGGACACATGGCTAAGTTTGACATCATCGCCGCCACCGGTTGCCCGACCGGCATTGCGCACACCTTCATGGCGAAGGAGGCACTGGAGAAGGCAGCTGCCGAGCGAGGTCTGACTATTAAGGTCGAGACCCATGGCCAGGTCGGTGTCGAGAACGAGCTCACCAAGAGCGAGATCACCGGTGCCAAGGCCGTCGTCGTCGCAGCCGATAAGGATGTCCAGGCTGAGCGTTTCGCCGGCAAGCCCATGGTTTCCGTTGGTGTTTCCAAGGCCCTGTCCGTTGAGGCCGCCGGTAAGCTGATTGACCGCGCGCTCGCCGCCAAGGGCGACAACACGGTTGCAGCCGCTGCCGATGTCGAGGACGAGGCCGAGGAGAAGGAGTCCATCGGTCACGTCATCTACAAGCACCTTATGAACGGCGTCAGCCATATGCTGGTCTTCGTCGTTGCCGGTGGTGTCCTGACCGCCGTCTCGTTCCTGTGGGGCATTACGTCCTTCGATTCGACGGCGTCTGACTACAACAGCTTTGCTGCGATGCTCAAGATCATCGGCGGCATCGCCATGAACCTCATGGTTCCGGTACTTTCCGCCTACATCGCCGAGTCCATCGGTAAGCGCCCGGCGCTCGTCCCTGGTTTTGTTGCCGGTATGATCGCCATTCAGGGCCTGCCTGTTAACGCCGAGACCGGCATGATCGACGCCGGTGGCGCCGGCGTGGGCTTCGGCTTCCTGGGCGGCATCGTCGGCGGCTTCCTCGCTGGCTATGTCATCCTGCTGCTCGAGAAGGTCTTTGCCGGTCTGCCCAAGAACCTGGACGGCCTCAAGGCTATCTTCCTGTACCCGCTGTTCTCGACCGCCATCGTCGGTCTGGTCATGCTCGGCATCTCCGGCCCCATGGCTGCCATCAACACTGCCATGATGGACTTCCTCAAGGGCCTGTCCGCCTCTGGCGCCGTTGTCCTGGGTCTTGCCATCGGCTGCATGTGTGCCTTTGACATGGGTGGCCCGGTCAACAAGGCTGCTTACGTCACCGGTACCGCTATGCTCACCGAGGCGCTGGCTGCTGGCGTTGGCACCGATACCTACAACTTCGGCACCAACTTCATGGCTGCCGTCTCCGCCGCCTGCATCGTTCCGCCGCTGATCACCACCTTTGCCGTCGTTGTCGGCAAGAAGTACTTCAGCCAGGAGGATCACGACGCCGGTGTCGTCAACCTCATCCTTGGTTGCACCCACATCACCGAGGGCGCCATTCCGTTCATGACCAAGAACATCTGGCCGGTCATGCCCATCATGATGCTCGGTTCCTCTATCGCTTCGATCCTGACCATCATGTTCAACGTTCACGATCCGGCGCCTCACGGTGGCTTCCTGGTCCTGCCCGTTGTCGAGAACGGTCCGCTGTGGGTCCTCGCGATCCTCATCGGCGCTGTTGTCGGTGGCATCCTGTTCGTGGCCTTCAAGAAGTACGACTTCGAGAAGAATCAGAAGGCCGCTCCTGCAGCCAAGCCCGTTGAGGCCCCCAAGGCCGCTGCCGTCGAGGCTCCCAAGGCCGAGGCTGCCGACTTCGTGAAGGTCGAGAATGTCTTTGTCGCCGAGGACTTCGCTTCTCGTGACGAGGCTCTGAGCTTCGTTTCCAACCAGGCCGTCAAGGCCGGTATCGCAAACGACGCCGACGCCGTGATGAACGCCTTCCTGGCCCGCGAGGCCGAGGGCACCACGGGCATGATGGAGGGCTTCGCCATTCCGCATGCCAAGTCCGACGCCATTACCGAGGCTGCCGTCATCGTCGTCAAGGACGAGTCCGGCGTGACCGGTTGGGACACCATGGACGGCGCTCCCGTCAACGTGGGCATCGCCCTGCTCATCCCTGGTGCACAGGCTGGCACCACGCACCTCAAGATCCTGTCCAAGGTCGCCGAGGCGCTCATGGACGAGGACTTCCG
Organism: Collinsella sp. AF02-46-1; assembly: GCA_934876235.1. Classification (GTDB taxonomy): domain Bacteria; phylum Actinomycetota; class Coriobacteriia; order Coriobacteriales; family Coriobacteriaceae; genus Collinsella. Next base: position 10,305 of record CAKXKM010000029.1, read on the forward strand.
TGCCACCGTCAAGGGTTCCACCGACGCCGCCGAGATCGCCAAGACGATCAACGCCCGCCTGGTCTAATCCCACAGTACGCGAATAACATCGCCCCCTGTAACAAAGGCGAGGACTCCACCAGGAGCCCCCCGCCTTTTTCTATGCCCTCCCATAAGTTGCGGTGAAATGGGGACTGTTTAAACGATTCAACCCCAAATTCAGTCCCTATTTCACCGCAACTTACAAAAGGGCATAGAGTGGGCTGCCTATCGAGTCTTTGTCGCGAACAAGTCATCAGCCAGAATTCCGTTCGCACGATATTACTTTGGACCGACCGAGTTTCCGCAGTTTGCTCGCCCCGGACCCCGCGCGCGGGGGCCATGAGATTTATCGCGAGTTCCGCACGAGCCGAAGAGCACTTAATGTGCTCTTCGTGCGAGCCAGGACTGTAGAGCAGCAAACATAACCAAGACCCACCGGGCAACCGGACGAGCTAGTTTACTTCGCGGCACCGGGGATGCCGTGGGAGGTTTTGGCGGTTTTGGCTCCGTTTACGATGGCGGTCTGTAAGGCCCTTACGGCGAGCATGCCCAACAGGTCCAGGGGCACGGTGGCGCTTGCCTGGGCTCCCAGCTTGCCGCTGGCGAGGGTGTAGATGGTGTCGCCGTCGTTGGTGGTGTGCGTGGGACGGATGGCGTGCGCATAGGCATCTGCGGCCATTTGGGACACCTTGGTGGCCTGGGCCTTGGTGAGCTCAACGTTGGTGACGATGCAGCTGATGGTGGTGTTGGTGCGGTCGAGCGGCATCTGCATGGAGCCGGCGGCGGCAAAGGCTGCGAGCTCCATGTCGACGATCTGGTCGCTATCTGCTGCAGCGCGCATACCAGCGACCCATTCGCCGGTGAAGGGGTCGACGACATTGCCGCAGGCGTTGACCGAGACCACGGCACCCACCTTGACGGGGCCGAGTGCCACGGCGGCAGCGCCTAGGCCGGCCTTCATGCAGGTGGCGGGGCCCATGAGCTTGCCCACGGTGGCACCGGTGCCGGCACCTACATTGCCCTGCTCGAGCGTGGTGGGGGTGTTGTCGAGCGCCTCGCGCACGGCGGAGATGCCAGCGTTGATGTCGGGGCGTACGGTGGGGTCGCCAAAGGCGAGGTCGAAGATGCAGCTGGAGCATACGATGGGTACCTGCGTAGGGCCGACGGGTAGGCCGATGCCGCGGCTCTCGAGCTCGCGGGCGACGCCGCTTGCGGCCTCCAGACCAAAGGCCGATCCACCCGAAAGGCATACGGCGTGGACCTTGTCCACGGTGTTCTCGGGGCGCAGCAGGTCGGTCTCGCGTGATGCCGGTGCACCGCCGCGAACGTCAACACCGCCGGTGGCGCCCTCGGGTGCCACGATTACGGTGCAACCGGTGCCGGCCTCCTCGTCCGTATAGTTGCCAAAACAAAAGCCATCGACATCACAAACGTCAATGGCCTCAAGCAGTGTATCCATGTTTTACTCCTATCGGTTTTCCGCCGGGCCTCATGCCCGGTCGGGATCCGTACGGTACGCCAAAATTGTAGGCGCTGGGGGATACCCAGCGCCAGATGCAATTACGATAGTTTTTGAATCGCGCGCGCGACGCGAGCGATGGGCAGGCCCACCACGTTGTAGAAATCGCCCGAAATATCATGCACGAGCATGCGCCCGCCGACGCCCTGGATGCCGTAGGCGCCGGCTTTGTCCATGGGCTCGCCCGAGGCGACGTAGCGCTCAATCTGCTCGTCGGTGAGCTCATAGAACGTCACGTCGGTCACATCGACAAACGATAGGCTCTCGGCGGCGTGCGGGGCTGTGACGTCTCCGGCTCTAACGATGCAGACGCCGGTTGCGACCTGGTGCGTGCGCCCCGAGAGCTCGTGGAGCATGGTGCGGGCTTCGTCCTCGTTTGCCGGCTTACCTAAAATCTTGCCATCGAAGGTGACGATGGTGTCGGCTGCGATGGTCAGCTCACTGGGCTCGGCGTGCTCGGCGGCAACGGCGGCAGCCTTAGCGCGAGCTAAACGCTCGACAAGCGTAAGCGGTGCCTCGTCATCAAAAGGAGTCTCGTCGATGTCAGCGGGAATGACGCGGATGTCGTAGCCCGCTTCGCGCATCAACTCGATGCGGCGCGGTGATTGCGAAGCCAAAATCATAGCTGAATGCCCTCGGCAACCTTCTCGACAGCTTTGTCGCCGGCGAGCGTACGCAGCAGCTCAAGCGCAAAGGGGAGCGACTGGGCCATGCCGCTGGCGGTGATGATGTTGCCGTCGTGCGTGACCTTGTCGCCGGTATAGGCGCCCTCGGGGAAGCTCTTCTCAAAGCCGGGGAAGCACGTGGCGTGGCGTCCCTCGAGCAGATCAAGCTCGCCCAGGATAAACGGGGCGGCACAGATGGCGGCAACATGCTTGGTCGCGGCGAACTCGCAGACTACGTCGCAGACGCGCTGGTCGGCGCGCAGGTTGGTGGCACCGGGCAGACCGCCGGGCAGCACGACGCAGTCATACTCGTCAAAGTTAATCTCGTCAAAGAGTGCGTCGCAGGTTACGGGAATCTGCAGCGAGCTTACGACCTCACGCGTAGGCATAATCGAGACGAGCGTGGCGCGCACGCCGCCGCGACGCATGACATCGACCATGGTCAGGCATTCAATCGTTTCAAAGCCATCGGCGGCAAGAACGGCGACGCTGGGCATAAGGGTTCCTTTCATAGGGCGGCATACAATTAGCCGTCTTATACCCCGAAGACCCCCGCTTGCCACGTCCCATTCCCCAATGATTTTGATCTCCGCCCCAGAAAATCATGCAGGGTGGATGGGTGTTGCGCACTAGGAGGGGCTTGCGGCGCGGCGATAAAATCTCGGCATCCGTCATCTTTCGCAACATGAGGAGCTGATTTGCGATGATAGGCCTTAGTGTATTCAATCTTCTTGTTTTGCTAGTTGTATTTGGTGGTGTCGCGACTGTCGCCTTTGCTGTTATCTTGAACAAGGAATCGTCGAATAAGCCTCAGCCTCCGCAGTCCAATCCGTACCAGCAAATGCCTCCCGCGCAGCAGGTTCCGCCGCTCCAGCAGACGCCGACCACGATCGACGATGCTCAGCCAGTTGAGGCTACTTATTTCTGTGCCCAGTGCGGGTCAAAGCTGGAGACAAATGCCTCCTTCAGCCAAAACTGTGGCGCTCCTGTCAACCATCAGTGATTTTTCTGGGGCGGGGATTAAATAATCATTGCGTACCGAATGATTATTTAATCCTCGCCCTATTTTCATCGTGCGCCACCGATTTTTTTGCACGCTGAGAATTGTTGCGCAACACATTTGGATTTTTCAGGCTTAGCTTAGCTTCAGGTATTACTCACCTATCGACCGAAAGGGGCAACCATGCCAAGAACAAGAAAAATGAAATGGGGGGGGGCTTCTAATAGCCGGCCTGGCGCTTGCCGCTAGCCTTATTGTCGCGCCGCTGGGTGCCTATGCTGCCGACGTCCCCACGCCGGAATTCAAAGAAACATATACGGTGGAAAGCGCTGAGCGTGCTGTGTGCCGATCTTTATCCGGGAAGTACATCGTCTTTAACGAGGATAATAATGGTGACCCCGGCGATTATGGAACGGTTTTAAACGTTGAAGACGGAACGCAGAAGCGTATCAAAATGTCCCTCGAGAACAGCTGGGATGGCTACTGCTGCTTCTCTTCCGATGAAAAGACGTTATATGCGTACGACGAGGATAGCCTGTCGGTTACCGCCTATGATTTGAGCTCAAATAAATCAAAGACTTATAAGCTTGGAAGTTCCGTTATTGCAGATGGCAGGGCGAGTCGTTTTCAGCTTTCTGAAGATGGAAAATCATTTCTATTTCTTTCGGGATCTCGATCGATTCAGTTTTGCAAGTACAATTTCGAAAAAGATGAGATTGAGGAGCAATTTGCTATAGATGATGATAATCTTGGCTTTGAGCCCTCTTCTGAGGTAATACGAGACGACTACTGGCTGTCTTCGGATGGTATGTACGGATACATAGTGTTCGATGGGTCTGAAGATGGCAAAAGTTGCAATAAAATAGTTACCTATGACTTAGGCACAGCTTCGATTGCCAATATCGTTAGCGTTGAACTGGATACGGAAAACAGTTATGGAGCCGTCTATCCTTTGGGCCTTTGTTTTTCCGGCATTCCAATTACTTCGGACAAAGGCACCGTCCTTAACAACGGCGCTCTGTTGTCGAAGAATGGCGAAATGACAAATGATGCTGTTTGCGGTCTTTCAGAGCCTGACTACCCGAATGAAGATGATGGCATTTGCTCGGTTAATTCGAGCGGTTCATTGGCTTTAATTGCGCAAGGTAATGATACTTCTTCTGACGAAGTCGCGGTATATGATTGTGCTTCGGGCAAGCAGGGGGAGAAAGTAAAGCCGTCTAGTCCGGTTGGCGCTTATGGTTCATTGTCCAATGATGGTCGATATGTGCTCGGAATTAAAACTAATTCTGATAACAATGACAAGATGGTATTGCTTGATTTAAATAAGAACGTTGCTTCTAAGACGCCTTTAAAGAGCGGAGACAGGCTCTGGTTTGCTGATGACGATACGCTGGTTTGTAGTATGGGTCATGCTGAAAAGGGCATTCGGGTTGATGTGTACAAGTCGAACATTGCGCGAAGTCCTCTAAAAACAGCGTCATCTGGAAAGGCAGAAGAGTCCTTCTTGCTCAGTCCTGTTATTGTCGGCGCAATTGTCGGTGCATTGGCTGTTGTTGTTATCGTCGTCGTTTTTGTTATCCGAAGGAAGATGGCGTCTTGCGTAGCTACTGATTCTCAGCCGACCTCTCTGGGATCTGCTTCCGACTCGCATATTAACCCTTCGCGCCAACAGGGCTCGCCTCGGTTTAGGGGTGAGCAGCAATTCCAGCAGGCTGCAACCTCTATGGAGGGGCCGCGCTTCTGTGCTTCGTGTGGCACTTCGCTTGTTCCCGATGCAAAGTTCTGTCCTCATTGCGGCACCCCGATAAAACGTTAACTGCGATACCGTGCCAACGTGCATAGTTAAATGAAATGCCCAGTTGATTGCATTATGAAAATGTAATCAACTGGGCCATTGTTTGGTGGCTTGCGCTGCTTTCCAGCCCCGTCTGTTTCGAAATGCATGACAGGAGACGGGGCTAAACCATCGATTATCGAATGATTGTCTTATCCCCGCCCCAGAAATAATATCTGCTAGTTACGCTTGAGGTGGACGACGGTTTCGCAGTGGAAGGTTTGCGGGAATAGGTCGACCGGCGTGATCTTGACGGGGGAGAAGGTGCCCTCCTCGACAAAGCGTTTGAGGTCGCGGGCCAAAGTTGCCGGGTCGCAGCTCACGTAGGCAACATCTCGGGCACTCGTGCTCGCGATGAGGTCGATTGCCTCGGGCGCCAATCCTGCGCGCGGCGGATCGACTACCAGGACATCGGCGTCCTGATCGGGGAACTCGCGCACCGCGTCGCCGCCGATGACGTCGACGTTATCGAGCTTGTTGATCTCCAGGTTACGGCGCAGGTCGCGCACGGCCGGGCCATAGGCTTCGACGGCGGCGACAAAATCGCAGCGGCGGGCGAGCGGTAGGGTAAAGGTGCCAGCACCGCAGTACAGGTCCACGGCTAGCTCGTCTTCCTGCGGGTCGAGGGCGTCCATAACGAGCTCGATCAAAATCTCGGCACCCTTGGTGTTGACCTGGAAAAACGACGGAGCAGACAAGCGCATCTGGCTGTCGGCGATATTCTCGGTCCAGGAGCCCTCACCGGCGAGCATCTCCACCTTAGAGACGCGGCGGGCCTTCTTCTCGCCCTTGCTCATGACGCGCACTACGCTCGTGGGGTGCGCGGCGTCTGCCAGCACGCGCGAGACCTGCGAGCGCGGAAAAGAGCCTGTGGGCGTCCAGAGCGCGACCTCGAGTGCCTTGGTACGACGCGAGGCGCGAATGCCCACGCGTTCGAGCCCCAAGTCATGGCTGCCGCTTAGATAGTTGAGTGCGCCGACGACTGACTTGAGTGCTTTGGGAAAACGCTTATCGAACAGCGGGCATGAATCGACGGTCACGATTTTGCTGGGGTCGACACCGTGCATGCCAAGGCGCACGCGACCGTTGACGACGGTCGGTTCGAGCTCGATTTTATTGCGGTAGCCCCAGTCGTCCTTGGTATGGCGAATGGGCTGTACCAACTCATCGACCTGCTCAGGAGCGAACTTGCCGATGCGTTCGAGCGTGGAGCGCAGGTTTTGCTCCTTGGCGGCGAGCTGTGCCGTGCGTGAGAGATTGCCCCACGAGCAGCCGCCGCAGATGCCCACGAAGGGGCAGGGAGGCTGGATGCGATCGGGGCTTGGCTCCAGAATCTCGGTGGTACGGGCGCGCATGAACGACTTGCCGTCCTGTACGACCTCGGCCTCGACGGTGTCGCCTGCCACGGCGCCCTGCACAAAGACGGCCTTGCCGTTGTCGGCGTGCGCCAGCCCGTCGGCGCCGTAGGTCATCGATTCTATAGTGAGCTTCATATCCCTGCCTGTCATTCGCGTTGTTGTCCGCACCATGGTAGCAGGGAAAAGCGCCCCGCATCCGAGGCTTTCCTCAAATGCGGGGCGCTTCTACAAACCGCTTCTACAAACCGCTTCTACAAACGACTATTTCGTCTTGCCGGTAATGAGCGTCTTAAGACCCAGGCCGATCAAGCCCAGGCCCATGCGCACGCGACCGGGGCGATGGCGCTCGATGGCCTTGGTCTTGCCAGCGGGCTTCTCGCGGCGGGCGCTCGTCTCGGGTGCGGGCTTGGTGACCTGCGGCTCGGGCTGAGGTGCAGGTGCAGGCTCGGGCTCAATGACGGTCGCCTGGACCTTCTGGACCTCGGGTGTGGCCGCTTGCGGTTCAGGAGCAGGGGCGGGCTTTGCCTCGGCGGCGGGCTCGGCGTTGCGATAGGCACGCTCCAGCAGGGCTTCCTGCGAGTTGAAAGGTTTCTCACCCTCTGCACGCTCCACGGGGACCCAGGTGCCGTCGCTCGTGAGGCTGCGGGCCTTCACGTTGTCGCGCAGCTGCATGCCCATGTACTCGTGCACCAGGGCGCGGCAGGTGGGGTCGAGCACGGGGAAAGCGATCTCCACGCGGTGCTCGGTGTTGCGCGTCATCATGTCGGCCGAGCTCAGATAGATCATGTCCGAGTCCACGCCAAAGGCGTAAACGCGCGCATGCTCCAAAAAGCGTCCGACGATAGAACGGACATGCACGTTCTCAGTCTTGCCCGGAACGCCCGGCTTGAGGCACGAGATGCCGCGGATAATCATGTCCACGCGGACTCCTGCGCACGATGCCTCGGCGATCTTGTCGATGACCTCGCGGTCGGTGAGCGAGTTGAGCTTAAAGAACACACGGGCGGGCTCGCCAGCGAGGGCGCGCTGGATCTCGCGATCCAGGCCGCGCATGATGAGCGGCTTCAGGCCGACCGGCGCCACGCCCAGGAAGCGGTAATCGCCGCGCAGGTTGCCCAGCGACAGGTTGCGGAAGAACAAGTTGGCGTCCTCGCCGATGCCGGGATGGGCGGTCATGAGCATAAAGTCGCTGTAGAGTTTGGCCGTCTTCTCGTTAAAGTTGCCGGTGCCCAACAGCGTCAGGCGTGTAAGCGCCATGCCCTCGCGATAGGTGAGCTGGCAGATCTTGGAGTGGCACTTAAAGCCTTCGGAGCCGTAGATGACGGTGCAGCCTGCCTCTTCCAGGCGCTCGGCCCACTCGATGTTGTTCTGCTCGTCGAAGCGGGCGCGGAGCTCCATGAGCACCGTAACCTCTTTGCCGTTCTCGGCGGCATCGATCAGCGACTCGCACAGGCGGCTCTGCTTGGCCACGCGGTAGAGCGTGATGCGCAGCGAGATGCACTCGGGGTCGTAGGCGGCCTCGTGCACCAGATCCAGGAAGGGGTTCATGGCCTCATAGGGATAAAAGAGCAGCTTGTCGTGCTGAAGTACCTGCTCGCGGATGGAGCGGGCCATATCGATGGTGGGGTTGGGCTGCGGCTTAAACGGCGTAAAGAGCAGCTCGTTGCGCAGATGCTCGGGAATCTTGCCCTCGATGCCAAAGACATAGCCCAGGTCGAGCGGGATATCGCAGGTAAAGACCGAGCGACGCGAGAGCTCGAGCGCTTTGCGGATGGTCTTGAGCGTTGACTTTTCGAGCAAGCCCGAGACGGCGAGCACTACCGGCTGCAGGCGCAGGCGCTTCTTGAGGATGCGCTTCATATGCTGGCGGTAGTCCTCTTCCTCCTCGACGCCCTCGCCGTCCGGATCGATGTCGGCGTTGCGGGTGACGCGGATGAGTGCGCGGTCGAGCGGCTTATAGGAGCCAAAGCAACTGTCCAGGCAGGCGAGGATGACGTCCTCGAGCAGAATGTAGGAGTAGGTGCCGGTGGGCGAGGGGATCTCGACCACGCGGTTCATCGAGGCGGGAATCTCGATCAGGCCCAGCAGACTTTCCTCGTCGGTGACGCCGTCCAGGCCGCAGGCCAGGTAGAGCGCGCCGTTGCGCAGGTTGGGGAAGGGGTGGCGCGGGTCGATCACCAGCGGTGAGATGACCGGCGACACGTAGGCCTGGAAGTAACGGGTGACAAAGGTGCGTTCCTCGGGCGTAAGCGAATCGACACGCGCGCGGTGAACGCCCAGGGTGTCGAGCTTGCCTTCGATGTTCTTAAAAATGGACTCCCAACGGGTAAGGAGCCCGGGCATTTCGTCCATGACAGCATCGACCTGTTCGGAGGCGGTCATATTGCTCTTGTTGTCGACAGGTTGCTTTTTGAGCTCGGCCAGGTCGGACAGGCCACCCACGCGCACCATGAGGAACTCATCGAGGTTTGACTCGAAGATCGAGACGAACTTAAGGCGCTCGAACAGCGGCACGGACTCATCAAAAGCCTCGTCGAGCACGCGGTTGTCAAAGCGCAGCCAGCTGAGCTCTCGGTTTTGCGTGTACGAGAAGTCGCGCGGCGGTTTGCGCAGCTTTGCGGCGGCTTGCTTTTTTTCGATTTTGCTCGGCATATTCATCTGTCCGTTCAGTCCCCGCAGGGGACGGTAGCCTAACACTATTCTCTATTGTCTCAATTTAGTCGACCTATGGCACGGACGTATCGCGTGAACGGTATCTTTACCTACTTCTTACGCTGACAAGCCATAGAGCTGACGCCCTTCGCGTTGTGAAAAACGGTCTATATCCTCACTCAACTGGTGAGTATGTGTGAATAAGAATGATAGGTAGCTGAATATCATCGAATACAGACAGAAACACGAACAAGCGTCATTTATATACATAAAACCGTTTTAGATATGCAATTCTTAATCGAAAGATTGGAGTTGTAATTGCGAATGATTTTTAAGAAAAAAGAGCATTTACCTTAGAAAAGCTACTTTAGAACGCCGAAGTGCATTATGGGGGAATCATATTCGATATACCGTTCATCGAACTTTGTTGACCGTTCGGGGGCGAGGTGGAATTGCGGGTGATATTTGGATATAACTAGAGCTGTCAGCAAGCAGCACCCGTTACGGAAGGGTGCTGAGAGATTCGGCCGAAAGGCCCGAAAGAAAGGTAGGAGGCCATGACGAAAGGTCTGCACGTGCCTTCCGAGATCGGCAAGCTCAGGAAGGTCTGCCTGCACCGTCCCGGCGACGAGCTCCTCAACCTGCCGCCCGACGAGCTCGAGCGACTCCTGTTCGACGACGTCCCGTTCCTGGAGGTCGCACAGCAGGAGCACGACACCTTCGCCCAGATCCTGAGGGACCAGGGCGTGGAGGTCCTCTACCTCGAGAACCTCGTCGCCGAGGTGTTCGACCAGGTCCCCGGCGCCCGCGCCGAGTTCACCGACCAGTACATCGCCGAGGCAGGCATCCGCGGCCAGCAGATGCCGCAGATCGTCCGCGAGAAGCTGGACTCCATCGAGGACAACCTCGAGTTCGTCAAGAAGACCATGGCCGGCATGACCAAGGCCGAGATCGACATGCCCCTCACGGCGTCCACGACCCTCGACTCCCTGGTCAACTCCGAGTCCGAGTCCGACCTGATCATCGACCCGATGCCCAACCT
>CAKXKM010000030.1:0-1531 GCA_934876235.1 Collinsella sp. AF02-46-1
GCGTAGCGCTCAAGGTTCTCGGTATCGCCCGTATAGGCGAACAGTACCAGCACACCCAGGCTCACGACCTCGCCGTGCAGGTAGGAGCCCTCGCGCGGAATGCTGCAGGAAGCGTTGTAGAACGCGTGCGCCACGCTCGAGTTGTAGTAGTAATCGTTTTGGTTGGTCAGGTTGGAGACGTAGCCCGTGTTGACCACGATATCGAGCGCGATCTGCTTGACGGCTTCGGTCGACAGGTTCTGGCGAACGTCCTCAAGACCCTGCACGCCATAGGTAAACAGCGGCTCGGAGCAGGTGTGTGCGAGCGCCAGGCCAAGACCTGCGGTGTGCTCCAGGTTGCCGGCGCTCGTGGCGTACTCGACCTCGGGCTGCTTGGACAGGGCATCGCCCACGCCCGCCCAGAAGTACTCCGCCGGAGCCTCGGCGATGATCTTGGGGTTGATGAAGATGTGCGCGGGGCGGTTGGGGTACGAATAGCCCTCGAGCGAGCCGTCGTCGTTGTAGACGACGGCAATGGCGGTCGCGGCCGAGCAGTTGGAGCAGATCGTCGGCACCGTAAAGACGATCTTCTTGAGCTCGATGGCCGCCGTCTTCATGGTGTCGAGCGCCTTGCCGCCGCCGCATGCGATAAGCACGTCGGCTTCCTGGCAGGCGGGGGAGTTTACGACCTTGGCGATATTGGCGCGTGTACTGTTGGTACCGTAGACGCGCGTCTCTAGAATCTCGACGTCGGTACCTTCCAGCACAGCTTCGATACCGGGAAGTGCTGCGGCCAGTGCCCGCTTGCCACCGATGATTGCGACCTTGGTCGCTCCGTATTCGGCCAGCGCTCCGGGCAGCTCGTCAAAGCAGTCTTCGCCGACGGTATAATCGCTCATCCCAATCGTGCGCATAGCAACCTTCTTTCGTTCGATAAAGTGCTTACAGGCATTTTGCTCCAAGTGAGTGCTTGCGACCGTGAGAAATTACTAAAGTATGAAACCGATGTTGAGGGTTTTTCGCTGGCGCGGAACGTGCTAGCATACTCCGCATAAGCGTTGATGGGGACGAGTAGTCGGCCATCCGCATGCTACAGAGAGCGGGGAGTGCTGAGAACCCGCGCATGCGACCGATGAAAATCACCCCGGAGCTGCGGTCCCAACGGACGCGTCGTGCAGACACGTCTTAGTAGACATCGCCGAGATGGTCGTCGATACAGACCAGCCGAGTAACGGATGCGAGCGCGCGAATACGCGGGCGAGGGCATCTAAGCTGGGTGGTTAAGCGAAGAGCTTTTGCGGGCACACGGCCCGTTTTGTGGCGCTTCGTCCCAGCTTGTAGGGACGGGCGCTTTTTTGGTGCCCAGAGGGCGTGCGCGCCCACGACATGAAAGGGGTACCGTGGCAAACGAGTACAAGCAGACGATGAATCTGCCCAAGACCGGTTTTCCCATGCGTGCCGGTCTTTCCAAGTCCGAGCCCAAGCGACACAAGGACTGGCAGGACAACAAGGTCTACGAGCAGGTTCTGAAGAAGAACGAGGGTCACAAGAA
>CAKXKM010000030.1:1541-20192 GCA_934876235.1 Collinsella sp. AF02-46-1
CCGTACGCCAACGGCCCGATCCACATCGGCCACGCCATGAACAAGATCTCCAAGGACATGATCAACCGTTACTGGATGATGCAGGGCTATGAGGTTCCCTATGTCCCCGGTTGGGACTGCCACGGTCAGCCGATTGAGCACAAGGTCGAGGAGAAGCTCGGCACCGAGAAGTTCAACCAGACTTCCACGGCCAAGATCCGTGAGCTCTGCAACAAGTTCGCTGTCGAGAACATCGAGCTGCAGAAGGCCGGCTTCCGTCGCCTGGGCGTGCTCGGCGACTGGGACAACCCATATCTGACGCTCTATCACCAGCATGACGCCGCCGACATCGAGGTCTTCAAGGCCATGTTCGATAAGGGCATGATCTATCGCGGCCACAAGCCGGTTCACTGGTGCAAGCACTGTCACACCGCGCTCGCCGAGGCCGAGATCGAGTACTCCGACGAGACGAGCCCTTCCATCTTCGTTCGCTTTGAGATGACCTCCAAGCCCGCCGGCCTCGAGAACTTCGACGGCCCGGTCGACTTTATCATCTGGACGACTACGCCGTGGACCATCCCGTCCGACCAGGCAGTTTCCCTCAAGCCCGGCGCCGCCTACGTCGCCGTTGAGCACGATGGCCGTGCCGAGGTCATGCTCGAGGACCTGGCTCCCAAGTGCTGCGATGAGTTTGGCTGGGAGTACACCCCGGTCATGGTCGACGGCAAGCCCTACGTGGTGCCCGCCGAGACCTTCCACCACATCCACTACAAGCAGCCGATCTTTGACGGCGTTGAGGGCGTGGCGCTGCTGGCCGATTACGTCGGTGTCGATGACGGTACCGGTATCGTCCACAATTCGCCCGGCCACGGCGTCGACGACTACTTCGCCTGCCTCAAGGAGGGCATCACCGACATTTGCATGCCGGTCGATGACGACGGCAAGTTCTACACCGGCGAGGAGTTTGGTACCGGTGGCCCCTTCAGCGGTATGGACACCGACGAGGCCAACCCACACATCATCGAGTTCCTGCGCGAGCGCGGTACCCTGGTCCTCGAGAAGAAGATCACGCACAGCTATCCGCACTGCTGGCGCTGCAAGCATCCGGTGCTCTTCCGTGCTACCGACCAGTGGTTTGTCTCGATGGACAAGACCGGTCTGCGCGAGCAGGCTGGCAAGGAGGTCCGCGAGAACGTCAAATGGTATCCGGCCCACGCGGCCAACCGCATTGGCGCCATGGTCGAGCAGCGTCCCGACTGGTGCATCAGCCGTCAGCGCAACTGGGGCGTGCCTATCCCCAGCTACACCTGCGCCGACTGCGGTGAGAAGGTCATGAACGACGCTACGCTCGACGCCGTCATCAAGCTCTTCCACGAGAAGGGCTCCGACGCCTGGTTCACCGACGCTCCCGAGAGCTACCTGGGCGAGGCCTGCGTCTGCCCCAAGTGCGGTGGCCATCACCTCAAGGCCGATAAGGACATTCTTGACGTGTGGTGGGACTCCGGCGTCTCCTGGAAGGCCGTCTGCGAGTACCGTCCCGAGCTGGAGTACCCGGCGGACGTCTACCTCGAGGGCTCCGACCAGCACCGTGGTTGGTTCCAGAGCTCGCTGCTCACCTCGGTGGGCGCCAACGGCCATGCTCCGTACAAGGCGGTCGTCTCGCAGGGCTTCACGCTCGACGGCCAGGGCCGTAAGATGTCGAAGTCGCTCGGCAACGTCATCGACCCCAACAAGGTCTGCGACGAGATGGGCGCCGACATCATCCGCCTGTGGGTTGCCTCCGTCGATACCAGCTCCGACGTGTCCATCGACCACGAGATCCTTGCTCGTACCTCCGATGCCTACCGTCGTTTCCGCAACACGCTGCGCTTCCTGCTCTCCGAGCTCGAGGGTCAGTTTGAGCCCGAGACCGACGGCGTCGCCTTTGCCGACCTGCTGCCGCTCGACAAGCTCATGGTTGCCCGCCTGACTCAGGTCCAGGCCGAGGTTGACGACGCCTACTCTTGCTACGAGTTCCCGCGCGCCTACCGTGCGCTCTACGACTTCGTGGTTACCGAGCTCTCTAACGTGTACCTCGACGCCCTGAAGGACCGTCTGTACTGCGATAAGCCCGGCTCGCTCGAGCGTCGCAGCGCCCAGACCGTGCTTGCCGAGCTCTTCTCGATGCTCATGCGCGACCTGCAGCCGATCCTGTCCTACACGGTCGACGAGGCCATGGCCTATGCGCCTGCCGGCTGCGTCGATCACCAGAAGTACGCTGCGCTGCTCGATTGGTATAAGTCGCCCATTACGGTCGACGAGGCCAATGAGTTCGAGGGCGTGCTCGAGGCTTCACTCGAGCTCCGTAGCGCCGTGACCAAGGCCCTTGAGGACGCCCGCTCCGCCGGTACCTTCACCAAGAGCCAGCAGGTCCGCGTCAAGGCGGTCGTTCCCGCCGAGATGTACGCGCTGCTGACCGGCGACAAGGCCGTCGACCTGGCCGAGTTCTACATCGTCTCCGATGTTGAGTTGACCCAGGGCGAGGAGCTCTCCGTTGCCATCGAGGCTGCTGAGGGCGAGTGCTGCGACCGTTGCTGGAACTACCGCACCACCGTCGGCGAGTACAACGGCCACGCTCACATCTGCGAGAGGTGTGCGAACGCTTTGTAGTTACGCGGTTTTACCAAACCGCGTAACAGGTTGACGCTGCAAACCCGCCAGAGCGGCAATCTGCCTTTCAGCTTCGGCGGCATGACCAGAAGGTCTATGCCGCCTTGCTTCAAGGCACCTTGCTCGCTCTGGCGGGTTTTCGCTGTTGGTAACGAATCATCGGCTATTTCGTTGCTGGTCAATATAAGATATTGATTTGCGTTAAACGTAATTCGATGTTCTTGAGGGTAGGGGATTGATTTGGGTCGTACTGGGGATATGACGCCGCCTTTGCGTTGGCGGTTGGGTGTTGCTGGTTGGATGGCGCTGGTTGTGCTGCTTCTTGACCAGCTGACCAAGCTTGCGGTTCGTGCCGTGGGCGACGCTTTGCATGTGACCGTCATCCCTGGTGTCATCGACTTTATGTTTGTCCGCAATATCGGTGCCGCCTTTAGCATGGGCGAGGGGCATGGCATCGCGTTTGCCGTGCTGGCGTTGGCGGTCATTATCGCTATTTTTGTGTACCTCGTTCGTGCACCCCAGCTTGCCCATCTTGAGGTTGTGGGCATGGCGATGGTTGCGGGCGGTGCTATCGGTAACGCAATCGATCGTTTGGCCTTTGGCTTCGTGACCGATTTTATTGCCACCACCTTCATCGACTTCCCCGTCTTCAATGTGGCCGATATCGGCATTACGGTCGGTGTAGTGCTCGCCCTCTTCGGTTACATGTTCTTGAGCCCCGCGGCCCGTGAGGTCGATGCGACCGCCGAGCTTAACGCCCGTGATGAGGCCCGCGCCAAGCGCAAGGCTAAACAACGTGGGGAGCGTGCCCGCAAGATTCGTGAAAGGAATGAGCGCTAATGGCCGACATCCATATCCTTGTTGCCGACGATGCCGCTGGTCAGCGTCTTGACGCCTATCTGGGCGCCAATGACGGCTGCCCTACGCGCTCTGCCTGCGCGCATCTGATTGAGGGTGGGGCCGTAGTGGTCAATGGCGAGACCTGCCTGTCCAAAAAGTACGCCGTGCGAGCCGGTGACCGTATTTCGGTTGATTTGCCCGAGCCGCACGATCCCACCGATGTGATTCCCGAGGCCATCCCGCT
Organism: Collinsella sp. AF02-46-1; assembly: GCA_934876235.1. Taxonomy (GTDB): domain Bacteria; phylum Actinomycetota; class Coriobacteriia; order Coriobacteriales; family Coriobacteriaceae; genus Collinsella. The sequence continues at coordinate 5,254 of CAKXKM010000030.1, forward strand.
CGACATTCGCTACGAGGACGACTATCTCATCGTGCTCTCCAAGCAGCGCGGCCTGGTGTGCCATCCTGCGCATGGTCATGAGAGCGGTACGCTCGCGAATGCCCTGGTCTATCACTGTGGTATCGACCATCTGGGCACCGTGCAGGGCGAGGACCGCCCCGGTATCGTGCATCGTTTGGATCGCGATACCTCAGGTCTTATGCTTGCGGCAAAGGACGACGACACCCAGCGCGCGCTCCAAAATCTTATCCGTACGCGCACGCTCGACCGCCGCTACATTACGCTCGTTCACGGGCACATCGCCATGGACGAGGGCACCATCAACACCGGTATTGCCCGATCGACGCGCGACCGCGTGAAGATGGCGGTTTCGGACGATCCCTTTGCGCGCCAAGCCATCACGACCTTCAAGGTCCTTGAGCGTTTTGATTCCACGCGCTTTGATGACGGCTACACACTCGTTGAGTGTCACCTGTTTACCGGTCGCACGCATCAGATTCGCGTGCACATGCGCCATATCAACCACGCCTGCGTGGGCGATCCGCTCTACGGCAAGTGCGATGCACGCGCCGATCAGGGTCTGACCAGGCAATTCCTCCATTCCTGGCGCGTAGCGTTCGATCATCCCGTGACGGGGGAGCGCATTGAGCGCCGCGACGAGCTGCCGTGGGATCTCGCTGCGGTTCTTGACGACCTGGCCCCGCGTTCGCTTGGTCGCACTGCTGCCGGCGACGAAATCGTACCGCAGCTCGGCCTGCTCGAAGCCTAGCCAGTATTAGGTGGTTTCTTGAACGCCCCTAGCCTGCGGTAAGATATACGGTTGTTTACGTAACGCGTTCCTGGGAGCCTGCATGCTCGCCTTTTTACAAACCAACACACCCATCGTGATCTTCAACCAGATTGTCGTCACGCTGCTCACGGTCTGCTTCTTGTACCAGGTGGTCTTCTTTGTCATCGGTGCTCTCCGCGGCGAGGTCGCGCCTCCCAAGGCCAAAAAACTCCACCGGTATGCCTTCTTTATTGCAGCACACAACGAGGAGGCCGTTATCGCCAACCTCGTTCGCTCCATCAAGGACCAGGATTATCCGTCCGAGCTCATCGAGGTCTTTGTCGTCGCCGATGCCTGCACCGATAACACCGCGCAGCTCGCGCGCGAGGCGGGCGCTGTCGTGTACGAGCGAAACGACCTGGCCCGTAAAGGCAAGAGCTGGGTCATGGACTTTGGTTTTGACCGCATTCTTAACGAGTATCCCGATACCTTTGAGGGCTACTTTATCTTCGATGCCGACAACGTTATCTCCCGCGATTACGTCTCCAAGATGAATGACGCCTTTGACCAGGGATTCCATGTGGTCACAAGCTACCGCAACTCCAAGAACTTTGGCAGCTCGTGGATCTCGGCTGCCAACGCCACTTGGTACCTGCGCGAGGCGCGTTTCCTTAACAACGCGCGTAATATCTGCAAGACGTCCTGTGCCGTCTCGGGTTCGGGCTACCTCATCTCCGCCAGTGTTATCGAGGGTATGCACGGCTGGCAGTTCCACACGCTGACCGAGGATATTCAGTTCACCACGTTCTGCGCCATTCACGGCATTCGCATTGGCTATGCGCCGGCGGAGTTTTTTGACGAGCAACCCGTGACGTTTAAAGCGTCTTGGAAGCAGCGTATGCGCTGGACCAAGGGCTTCTACCAGGTGTTCTTTACCTACGGTAAGCATCTGGTCAAATCGACGTTTTGCTATCATCGCTTTGCCGCATATGACATGTTTATGACCATCGCTCCGGGCATGTTGCTGTCCCTGATCTCCATGCTCGCCAACGCTACCTTTCTCATCGTGGGCGGGCTTTCGCATGGCTTCTTGGCCACCGAGGTCGAGATGCAGGCTTGTGCCGCCTCGCTCATTATGACCTTCGCGATGATGTACCAGACCTTCTTTATCCTGGCGCTACTTACGACCATCTTTGAGTACAAGCACATTCATTGTGCGCAAAAGTGGCGCCTGGTGACCAACCTGTTTACCTTCCCGATCTTTATGTTCAGCTATATCCCCATCACGGTGGCAGCGCTGTTCCTAAAGGTCGACTGGGTCCCGACGCAGCACGCCGTCAACGTTACCCTCGACGAGGTCATGCAAGGCGCCAAATAACCACCATCAAAACCACCACAAAGGTGCCTGTACCTTTGTGGTGGTTTTTGCTTTTGAGCAGCTGTTCATGGAGGTGCACGATGGTCTATATCCCGTTTTGGATTTGTTTCTTTGCCGGCGCGGTGATTGATGCCCGTGAGCGGCGGTTTCCCAATCAGCTTGCCGGCGCGTGTGCGGTGGCGGCGCTTGCAGGCGTTTGGCTCGACAAGGGTGTTAACACGGCGTTTGACCACGCCGGTCTTGCGGTCATCGTCTACCTTGCCCTTGTGCTTACTGAGTCACTCTGGCGTCGTGTTCGCCACGTCCCTGGCATTGGCATGGGGGACGCCAAGGCGCTCTTCGCGCTTTGCACGCTCGACCCTATGGGCGGCATCGTGGCATTTGCCGTTGCGCTCCTGGCCCTTGCCCTCTCCTGCCTCTTCACAAAATCGCGCTCCCTGCCTTTGCTGCCGTTTTTGGTGCCGATTTTTGCCATAATCGAGGTCGTGGGCTGCACATTGTAACCGATTGCGCATCCTTCTTAAGGAGCATGCCATGGCATCTAATCAAGAAACGGCCGTCATTAAGGCGCGCATGGACCGTATTCCCTCGGCGTTATCGCCCGAACTTGTCGAGCGCATTGCCGCAGATCGTGCTTCGGGCTATGTCAACCCGTACCGTTGCGACGATGACCAGGTCATCCGTCGCGTTGATCGAGCCGCAGACGAGGGCACGCTCATGCGTCCGGCCTTTATGCGCGATACCGAAAAGATTCTTCATCTGCCTGCGTATGCCCGATACGCCGGCAAAACTCAGGTCTTCAGTTTTCGCAGTAACGATGACCTGTCGCGCCGAGGCCTGCACGTGCAGCTTGTCTCGCGCATCGCGCGTGATATCGGACGTGCTCTGGGGCTCAACTGCGATCTGATCGAGGCGATTGGCTTAGGCCACGACTTGGGTCACACGCCCTTTGGCCATGCCGGCGAGCGATTCCTCAACGATATCTATCACGAGCGTACGGGTCGCTTCTTTTTCCATAACGTGCAGTCGGTCCGCGTCCTCGATGCGCTGTACGGTCGCAACGTGTCGCTTCAAACGCTCGATGGCGTGCTATGCCATAACGGCGAGTACGAGCAGCGTGTTTTTGAGCTTTCGGACATGGGTTCCTTTGACCAGTTCGACCGAACCGTCGAGGAATGCATTGCCACAGGCTATAGCGCGATTGAGCACCTGCGTCCCATGACGCTCGAGGGCTGCGTCGTTCGCATCTCGGATATCCTTGCCTACGTTGGGCGCGATCGCCAGGACGCCATTGCGGCTGGCCTGCTGTCGCCCGACGCTTTTGACGACGGTCGGGGCGGCGCCTATAACAGCTGGATTCTCACGCACGCATCCATCGATATCGTTGAGCATAGCTACGGCAAACCGCGTATCGAGATGAGCGGGGACCTGTTTGAGGAGATCCGCCGGGCTAAGCGCGAGAACTACGAGAAGATCTATAGCAAGGGCGGTATCGAAGGCGACTCTGAAGCGGAACTGCGCGAGGCCTTCGAAAAGCTCTACGACCGTTGCCTGCAGGATATAAACGAGGGTGACGAGTCCTCCTACATCTTTAAGCACCACATTTCGCGTATTGAGCAGCAGCTTTCCTATTATGGCCGCACCTATGCTTGGCAGGACGACAAGGATCAGGCCGTCGTCGATTACATCGCAAGCATGACGGATGGTTATTTCTGCGAGCTGACGAGCAAATTGTTCCCAGGTCTAAAGTTTCCGCACCGCACCTATATTAACGAACGGTAGTTCGTATCCTTTCGGTATACTGTTGGTCAACAACGATTTTGATTAATGCACGGGATGGCTATGGACGACCTTTTTTCTGCTTCGACGCGCGAGCGCTCCTTTAAAAATGCGCCGCTTGCGGTGCGTATGCGCCCCAATTCGCTCGACGAGTATGTGGGCCAGCAAAAGGCCGTCGGTAAGGGCTCGTGGCTGCGCGCCGCGATTGAGCATGACGTGCTGTCGAGCGTGATTCTGTACGGCCCGGCTGGCACGGGCAAGACGACGCTGGCCCACATTATCGCCAACCATACCAAGAGCGAGTTTGTCGAGGTCAGCGCCGTGACGGGCACTGTGAAGGACCTGCGCCGCGTAATCGATGAGGCTAAGACCCGTCTGAACACCTACGACCGCCGCACCATTCTGTTTATCGATGAGATCCATCGCTTTTCGAAATCGCAGCAAGATGCCCTGCTGCATGCGGTCGAGAACCGCACCGTCATTATGATTGGCGCCACGACGGAAAACCCGTACTTTGAGGTCAACTCGGCATTGCTCTCGCGTGGGCGTGTGGTAGAGCTTGAGCACCTGAAGGACGAGGATATCGCCACGCTCATTGAGCGTGCGCTCGAGGCGCCGCAGGGTTTAAACGGTAAGTTCTCGGCCGATGAGGATACAGTCAAGACCATTTGCACGCTGGCCGCGGGTGATGCGCGCTCGGCGCTCACGACGCTCGAGCTTGCGAGTGAGATTGCCGTTACGCGTCCCGATACCGAGGGAACGCCAGCGCCGGCGGCGGGGGAACGCTATCCCATCACCGTGGATGACGTGAAGATCGCCAATCCGCGTCGTGGGTTTTCGTATGACAAAAACGGTGATATGCACTACGACATTATTAGCGCGTTCATCAAGTCCATGCGAGGCAGCGATCCCGATGCCACCATTTATTGGCTTGCGCGCATGATCGATGCGGGGGAGGATCCCAAGTTTATCGCTCGCCGCATTATGATTCAGGCTTCCGAGGATGTTGGCAACGCCGACCCGCAGGCGCTTTTGGTGGCACATGCCGCATTTAAATCTGCCGAGGTCATTGGCTATCCCGAGTGTCGCATCAACCTGGCTCAGGCTGCGCTCTATGTGTGCCTGGCGCCTAAGTCCAACGCGTGTGAGGCCTCGATCGATGCGGCGCTGGCCGATATCCACAGCAGTGGTCTTCGCGAGGTGCCCAGCTACCTGCGCGATCGTCACCGTCCCGGCAGCGACGAGTACGGTGTATACAAGTACCCGCACGATTATCCCGAAGGCTGGGTCGATCAGCGCTATTTGCCCGAGGGGTTGGAGCGCGGTGCGTTCTGGCAGCCTGCCGGCCGCGGTTGGGAAGAGTGGCGTGTGGAGCAAAGCGAGCGCGACCGTAGCGGCAACGCTCCCAAGTAGGCCATTGGCGCCTCGCGCATTCCCTTTGGGTATCTTTGCCCTTCTTTGGGGTACCATGAAAAACGTCTGTATTTCGATTCCTTCGGGAGGCTTGTATGAGTCCCATTCAAATCGCCCTGCTGGTGCTCGCCGTTGCCGGCGTGTGGGCTGTTGTCGAGCTCGCGCTCACGCTGCGCAAGACCCGCACCGTCGTCGACTCGCTCGACAAGACGGTGAGTGACCTTAACAATACGCTCGCCGAGGCACAGCCCGTGGTGGCAAAGCTCGATGGCGCCGTTGACGAGCTTACGCCGGCACTTGCCCAGGTTGAGCCGCTCCTCAAGTCGAGCAAGACTGCCGTTGATGCTCTGACGTCTAACCTCGTTGAGGTTGAGGCGGTCGTTCGCGACATCTCCGAGGTCACGGGCAGCGTGGCCGAGGCTAGCAATGCCGTATCGAGCGTGACTGATTCTGCTGCTGGCGCCGTGCAGAAGCTCTTCAATAAGGTGAAGGCTCCTGCAGCCGACGCCGATCGCAAGCTCGCCGCTGCCGCCGCCGAGGCCGAGCAGCCTACTGAGCGCGTTCTGATTGACGATGACGATGCCGCTGCTGACGACGATGATGTTCAGAAGCCCGCAGCCAAGCCTGCTCAGTATTACACCTATACGCCTGCCGAGACCTCCGAGGAGTCCTGCGATGAGTAGTGAAGCAACCTGCCCCATTACGCTGAGCGTTGCCGGTGATCCGCGTCTCGCGCGCTTGGTGCGCATGACGGCCGCCAACGTCGGCGCCCTGTGCTCTATGTCCGTCGATCGCATCGAGGATATCCGCATGGCTGCCGAGGAAGCCTTCATCTTTGGGTGCACCGCGGTCGACTGCGACGACATCACGATCAATTTCGATGTGGACGAATCTCACGTCGGCATGACCTTTACCTTTGGGGAACAGGCCACCGTCGACGAGGATGACCAGGCTGCTGTGTATGCCGAGCTCATTCTTGCAAGCGTGTGCGATTCCTACGAAAAGACTGCGGCGCCTCTAACGCTTTCCCTCGACCTCAAGGCGGATATCTAATATGACCGAACGTTCCCGGAGCGGCAAGACCGCTTGGGACAAGGAGAAAACCCGCGAGCTGTTTCGTCGTTATAAGGAGACCGGTGATCCGGATGCTCGCGAGCAGCTCGTCATGTCCCATATGAACCTGGTAAGGTTTCTTGCCAACAAATTTAAGAACCGCGGCGAGCCGCTCGATGACCTTTTACAGGTCGGCTATTTGGGCCTGCTCAAGGCTATCGACCGCTTTGACCCTGAGCGCGGGCTCGAGTTCACGACGTTTGCCACACCTACTATTATGGGTGAGATTAAGCGTCATTTCCGCGACAAGGGCTGGAGCGTGCGCGTGCCCCGTCGTTTGCAGGAGCTCTCGGCCAAGGTCAACCAGGCTACCGATAAGCTCACCAACGAGCTGCAGCGTTCGCCCAAGGTTGAGGAAATCGCCGAATACCTGGACGTGACCGTCGACGAGGTGCTCGAAGCCATGGAATCGTCCTCGGCTTACACCTCGGTGCCCATCGAGGCCCCCGGTGCGTCCGATTCCGATGATGCGCCTTCGATTCTCGATCGCTATGCCGACGACGACAACGAGCTCGACTTTACCGATGACCGCCTGGTAATCGAGGAAGCCATCCGCGATTTCTCGCCGCGCGAGCGCGAGGTTATCGAGCTGCGTTTTGTGAAGGGCATGACCCAGATCGAGATTGCCAAGAAGCTGGGCATCTCGCAGGTGCAGGTTTCGCGTCTGCTGCGCCGCACGCTTAAGAAGATTCAAGATAAGATTGACCCCGACGGAGTGATGGTTCGTTCATGAGTGAGCACCCCCAACAAATCGACCGCACGCTTCGCGATACCCGCATTCTGACGCTGCGTATTTGGGGCGTCGTCGGCTGCATTGTCATCGCTGCCGTCATCTTTAACCTTATGGGCATCCTGGCACCGGTCATCGAGTTTCTCTCTGTCGGTTCCATCATCGCTTTTGTGATGTCTCCGATCACCAACTGGCTCGAGCATCACGGCGTCGGACGTGGCCTCGGTTCGCTCATCGCGCTCATTGTGGTTGTTGCCGTGCTCGTCGGCGTCGTCTGCATCCTATCGCCTATTTTGCTCGGTCAAATCATGGAAGTCCTGAGCCGCCTGCCCGAGCAGCTTCGTGTTGTGGGTGGCGATCTCAACGAGATGCTCTCGCACGCCAAGACGCTCAACAACACGCCGCTCAAGGAGTATCTGGACGACAATCTTTCTTCGCTGGTTACCGTAGCGTCCAAGTACGTCTCGCAAATCGCTGCTGAGCTCGGCCGCGGTGTGTTTCCGCTCATTACCAACACGGCCTCGCAGCTGTTCGTCATCTTCCTGGGTCTGGTGCTTGCCTACTGGCTTGCCTGCGATTATCCCCGCATGCACCACGAGGTCTGCACCATCATCGGGCAGGAAAAAGAGACCTCGTACCGCTTTATGGTGGCCATTCTTTCGCGTTCGGTCGGCGGATACATACGTGGCATGGTCATCACATCGATCTGTGGCGGTTTTCTTGCCTTTATTGGTTTTACGATCATCGGCCATCCGTATGCAGCACTCATGGCTATCTTTACCGGCATTATGCACTTGGTTCCGGTTGTCGGTCCCTGGGTGAGCGCGGCGATCGCCACGGTGCTCGGTTTTATGTTCAGCCCTATGCTGGCGTTATGGACGCTTGTCGTGACCATGGTGGCTCAAAACGTCACCGATAATGTCATTTCGCCCAAGGTCATGCAGAGCTCGGTGCAGGTGCATCCCGTCATGAGCCTTACGGCCCTCGTTATCGGTTCGGCACTCATGGGTCCCATCGGCATGGTTATCGCCATTCCGCTGTGCGCGGCCCTCAAGGGCATTTTCGTCTACTACTTTGAGAACGTGACCGGTTGTCAGCTCGTGGCATACGACGGCGCCGTGTTTAAGGGCACTCCGTATCGCGATACCGAGGGCAACCCGGTCGCCGCCTACGACGCGCTTGGAGACGATACGTTCATCTATGAGTCCGAGCTCATCGGCAACGAGACAGCACCCGAGGCCAAGGCCATGCCCAAGCCCGAGCTCGATAATCCCTGGATCAAGCTCTCGGGGCTTCAGCCCGACGCGACAGGCTTTTTCAAGAACCCCTTCGCCAAGGATGACGATTCCAATACGGACGACGACACCAAAACCGGCATCGACGGCTCCATGGACGATTCGGATTCCAAATAGGCCCTGTTAGCGTTTCTTGATGTTGTAAATAACAATAAACGCGATCAAAGCGATTGATAAGGGGCCAGCCACATAGAAAAAGATGGCGTCAATTGCGCTTAGGGTGTAATACGCTTTATCGCCAGATGTTACTGCGTACAATGCGTAGCCAAATCTCGGCTGGTTCACATACCAGCTCGAGTAAGCGAAGATTGCTAAAAGGGCTACCGAGATTAGTGCATTCACGACAAACCGTTTGCTATCCATCGATCGCTCCTTCCGGACGATTCTTATATGAAATTTTACCGAAATCATTTTTTTTCAAAGTATTTGACAGACCTAAATAACGTGCACTTTCGCTGGAGGGTCGCTGTTTGGCGGCCCTCTTTTTTGCACGGGGGCGGTTGGATGGTAATATCGTTACGTTTGAACTGTTTCGATGTGAAACCGAGGAGATTCCCTCTATGAGTGCTGACTACCCGTCAATGACTACGGCCGAGATCCGCTCCAAGTTCCTCAACTTCTTTGAGGAGCGCGGTCTTAAGCTCTATCCTTCTTCGTCCCTCGTCCCCGACGATCCTTCGCTGCTGCTTGCCAACGCCGGCATGAACCAGTTTAAGGAGTACTACCAGGGCAAGAAGACCATGAAGGAGATCGGCGCGATCTCCTGCCAGAAGTGTGTCCGCACCAACGACATCGACTGCATCGGTGAGGACGGCCGTCACCTGTCCTTCTTTGAGATGCTCGGCGACTTCTCCTTTGGCGGCGTCTCCAAGCAGCAGGCCTGCGCTTGGGCCTTTGAGCTCATCACCAAGGAGTTCAAGCTGCCGCTCGACCGCCTGTACTTCACCGTCTTTACCGAAGACGACGAGACCCACGACGTGTGGCGCTCTCTGGGCGTTGCCGAGGATCACATCTCCCGCCTGGGCGAGGACGACAACTTCTGGGCCGCTGGCCCCACCGGCCCCTGCGGTCCGTGCTCCGAGATCTACTTTGACATGGGCGAGGAGGTCGGTTGCGGCAGCCCCGACTGCAAGCCTGGCTGCGACTGCGATCGCTTCCTTGAGTTCTGGAACCTCGTGTTTACCCAGTACGACCGCCAGGAGGACGGCTCCATGCCGGAGCTGCCGCACCGCAACCTCGATACGGGCATGGGTCTGGAGCGCATGGCCGCTATCATGCAGCACAAGACCGCTAACTACGACGGCGATCTGATGCAGCACCTCATCAAGCTCGGTGAGAAGATCAGCGGCAAGACCTATGACGCCGACGATTACTCCGGTGCCAGCCGCTCCCTGCGCATCATCGCCGACCACTCCCGTGCCGTCGACTTTATGATCTCGGACGGCATCCTGCCCGGTAACGAGGGCCGCGAGTACGTCCTGCGCCGCCTGCTCCGTCGTGCCGTGTTCCACGGTCGTCTGCTGGGCATCGAGGGCGCCTTCCTGACCAAGTTTATCGACGAGGTCAACGCTCAGATGGGCGAGGCTTATCCCGAGCTGCTCAAGAACGTCGCGCTCGTTAAGGGCATCGTCGCCTCCGAGGAGGAGCGTTTCTCAACGACGCTCGATAACGGCCGCGTTTACCTGGACGAGGCCCTGGCCGCGCTCGCCGACGGCGCTGTCCTTCCGGGCGATGTTGCCTTTAAGCTTCACGACACCTTTGGTTTCCCCATTGACCTGACTGTCGAGATCGCCGGCACCGCCGGTCACGACGTCGACATGGATGGCTTTACCGCTTGCATGGAGGACCAGAAGGCCCGCGCCCGCGCCAACGCTAAGGGCGATGCCTGGGGTAGCTTTAACGACGTGTGGGTCGAGCTTTCCGACAAGGTTGCCGCGACCGAGTTCGACGGCTATGACAACGACGTCATCGATGGCGCCAAGGTTGTCGCCATCGTGAGCAACGGCGAGTCCGTCGAGTCCGTTGCCGCCGGCGAGGACGTCGAGGTCGTGCTCGACCGCACCCCGTTCTATGCCGAGATGGGTGGCCAGCAGGGCGACGCCGGCGAGCTTTCCGCCGAGGGCGTTGCGCTGACCATTTCCGATACCAAGAACCACAACGGCCTGTATGCCCACGTCGCCCACGTCGCCGAGGGCACGCTGACCGTTGGTGCTACCGTGACCGCCGCGCTCGACGCCGAGCGCCGTGGCTTCCTGCGTCGCAACCACACCGCCACGCACCTGCTCGACGCCGCGCTTAAGCAGGTCCTGGGCGAGCATGTCTCCCAGGCTGGCTCGTTGGTGACGCCCGAGCACCTGCGCTTTGACTTCACGCACTTCGAGGCTCTGTCCTCCGAGCAGCTCAAGGCTGTCGAGGACCTGGTCAACCAGCAGATCTTCGCTTCCAAGCCGGTTGTGACCCGCGTCATGGGCATCGACGAGGCCAAGGCCGCCGGTGCTGTCGCCCTCTTTGGCGAGAAGTACGGCGACGTCGTCCGCGTTGTCTCCGTGGGCGCCGAGGACCAGCCGTTCTCCCGCGAGCTCTGCGGTGGCACGCATGCCGCCAACACCGCCGAGATCGGTCTGTTCAAGATCATCTCCGAGTTTTCCACGGGCTCCAACGTCCGCCGTATCGAGGCCGTGACCTCCAAGGGCGCCCTCGATTACATGGCCGACCGCCTGGCGCTCGTTGACGCTGCTGCCGCTGCGCTCAAGTGCCGCGTTGACGAGGTTCCCGCCCGCGTGGAGAACCTGCAGGCCGAGCTGCGCGAGACTTCCAACAAGCTCAAGAAGGCACTCACCGGTGGCTCTTCCGACGCCATCTCCGGCGCCATCGAGGGTGCCGTCGAGGTCAATGGCTACAAGCTCGTCGTCGCTGAGCTCCAGGGCCTTGAAGCTGCCGACCTGCGCAACGTCTGGGATACCGTGCACCAGAAGGTCGCCGGCCCCGTCGCCTGCGTCGTCGCTAGCGTGACCGAAAAGGGCACCCCGGCCCTGCTCGCTGCCGGCTCCGATGACGCCGTCAAGGCCGGTTTCCACGCCGGTAACGTGATCAAGCAGATCGCGGGCCTGGTCGACGGTCGTGGTGGCGGTCGTCCCAACATGGCCCAGGCTGGCGGCAAGAATGCTGCCGGTATCGCCGATGCCCTCGCGGCTGCCAAGACCGCGCTCGGCGCTTAAGTAGTCGCTGTGGTCGCGCTCGCGCTGGACATAGGGGAGACCCGGATTGGCATTGCCGTCTCTAGCCGTGATGGCAAGATGGCAATGCCCGTCAAGGTGCTCCCGGCTGCCGAGGTCACTGGCATGGCCAAGACGTTCCGTTACCTGGTTGAGGACTATGAGCCCGATATCCTGGTAAGCGGACGTCCCTTGACCATGGCCGGTGAGCCCGGCCCCCAGGCCGAGCGCGTTGCCGCCGTTGCGCAAAAGATTGCCCAAGAGCTCGATCTTCCGCTTGAGTTTGAGGATGAGCGCCTGTCCTCGCAAGAGGCAAAGCGTATCCTGCGCGAGCAGGGACTCAACGAAAAGCAGATGAGGGGCAAGATTGACATGATCGCCGCCAGCCTGTTCTTGCAGACGTGGCTCGATCGCAAAAACGAGGAGGTTTCGCATGCCTAGCGCTTCCGATCCGCGCCAGCCGAATCGCCAGGGGCAGCCTACGCCGCGCCCTGTATCGTCCGGCCAGCGTCCGATGCAACCGACGCAGCGTGCGGCTCAGCCTGCTGCTCGTCCCGCACAGCCCTCCTCTCGTGCAGCACAATCTGCTCAGCGTCCTGCCCAACAGCCCGCTGCCCGCGTAGCCCGGCCCGCAAGCGGTACCCGCTTTAAGCAGCAGGCGCCCACGCAGCGTGCGCAGGCGCCTCAATCGCATGCGCGTACACATCATGCTCACGGCACACATGGCGTAGCTCCGGCCACGCGCTCGAGCTATAACACGCATGCCCGCCGTGGCGTCCAAAAGAAAAGCTCTCCGGTGCCTATGATTATCGGTGGCGTCATCGCCGTGCTTGCACTTGTCGCGATCGTTTTCTTTGTCGTGCCAGCCGTCAAGGGCTTCTTTGCCGGCGAGGATGCGAAAGTTGCTGCTGGCCAGCAAGTTACTATCACGATTCCCGATGGCGCCTCGGGTGATACCATCGCTTCGATTCTCTCCGAGAACCATATCGTCGAAGACCCCAAGGATTATTATGCGGCGGTCAAAAAGCTCAATGCCGATATGTCGCTTAAGCCTGGCGCCTACTCGTTTACCACGCTCATGGACGCGACCAAGGTTGTCCAGCAGCTCATGGAGGGGCCCAATGCCGGCTCCGATGCGCTGACTATCCCTGAGGGCCTAACGGTCGACCAGGTCGCCGATCGCGTGGCCGCGGCATACGACAGCATCTCCAAGGAAGACTTCCTTAACCAGGCCAAGGCGAGCAATTATGTGAATGATTACGCTTTCCTTAAAGATGCCGCGAACGATTCGCTCGAGGGCTTCCTATTCCCCAAGACCTATTCGTTGGGTAAGGACCCGTCTGCCGATGATGTGATTCGCGCCATGCTTGACCAGTTCAACGCCGAGTATAAGTCGCTTGACTTTGCCAGCTGCGAGGCCAAGATCAAGGAGCGCTATGGCGTGGAGATGTCCGATTACGACATCGTTAACCTTGCCTCGATCGTCGAGCGCGAGGGCCTCAACGCCGATCAGCGCGCGCATGTGGCTTCGGTTTTCTATAACCGTCTGGCGGGCAAGCTCGATGGCCTGCGTTACCTCAATAGCGATGCGACCATGATGTATGTCACCGGCGGCGAGGTTACCGCCGACGACCTGCAGAGCGATAGTCCGTATAACACCTATAAGCATGAAGGCCTGCCGCCCACGCCCATCTGCTCTCCGTCGCTCGAGGCGCTCAAGGCTAGCCTTGAGCCGACCGACTCTGATGACCTGTATTTCTACATTACACAGGACGAGGAGTATTTCTCGAAGACCTACGAAGAGCACCAACAGTCTTGGAATTGATCATGAGGATTTTTAGCCCCAAACGATATGTTGCCTCAGTTGACCGCATCGACCTCGATACCCTGTGGGCCGACGGCAAACGCGCCATTCTACTCGACCGCGATAACACTCTGGTGCCGCGCGATACCGAGCAGGTTCCCGCTGCGGTTTCAGCTTGGCTCGAAGCCGCCCATGCCAAGGGCTTTAAGCTGTGTATGGTGTCCAATAACTGGCATCGCGACCAGGTCATGGCATCGGCGCGCGAGCTGGGGCTCGAGGCTATCAGCCACGCCATGAAGCCCGCCCCGTTTGCCCTGAAGGCGGGTCTTAAGCGTCTGGGCGCCACGGCCGACGAGGCCGTGCTGATCGGTGACCAGCTATACACGGACGTGTGGAGCGGTAACTTTGCCGGCGTTGACACTATTCTGGTCAAGCCGCAGGCGACCCAGGACCTGTGGTACACGCAGATCTTCCGTATCTTTGAGCGCCGGGCCCTGCGCGACCTTCCCTGCGAGGAATAGGTTTCGCCATGTCTCAGCACATCAAACACGGCTGCGACCATATCTTCTTTATCGGCTTTTTGGGCGCGGGCAAGTCGACGCTTGCGCGCAACGTGGGCACTATGTTCAAGCGTCGATTCGTCGATACCGATCGTTTGGTTGTGCGTCGATGCGGCAAGTCGGTGACCGAGATATTTGAGACCGAGGGCGAGGATCGTTTTCGTGAACTCGAGACCTCGGCACTCCGTTCGCTTCAAAGCGAGCGCAGCCTGCTGGTATCGTGCGGGGGTGGCATCGTCGAGACGCCGGTTAACATTGAGCTGATGCACGAGATGGGTACCTGTGTGTACCTCGAAGGCGACTTTGAGGACTCGTTGCGCCAGATTCGCCGCTCCGATACCCGGCCCGATTTCCGCTCGCCCGAGCACGCTGCGCGCCTGTTTGAGCATCGCCGTCCGCTGTATCGCCGGGCCGCCGATATTACCCTTGATATTCGCAACAAGTCCTTCGAGGACGTTTCCTACCTTTGTGCCGAGATGCTTTTGGAGCGTGGACTGCTATGATTCGCCGTCAACTTATCAATTTCCAAAACCGCAGCGTCGATGTCCGCGTCGGATTGGGCGCGTTCGAGGAGCTGCCGCGCATGTTTGCCTCGGCTGTGGGCAAGCCCAAGCGCGCGATGGTGGTTTGGAACGACGCCACATCCGAGCGATTTGGCGAGGTTGTCGAGCATGCACTGGTTGACGCCGGTTTTGCCGTGTCGCTGCTCGTCCTCGAGGTTTCCCCTGCTGGTGCTACTCTTGCCGATGCCGATACCGTCTTTGGCGCCCTGTCGGCTAACGGCATTACCTGCGACGATCTCGTTGTCGCTGTCGGCGACACGGCGACCTGCTCGGTCGTTTGCTGGTGTGCCAATCAGTGGTGCGGTCGCACCGAGTGCGCC
>CAKXKM010000031.1 GCA_934876235.1 Collinsella sp. AF02-46-1
GTCCTGATCTATACCGTGTCCCGGGTGCCGGCTCGTCGCGTCCTGTCATCGATGGCGCCGCTGCTGGCAATCGTCGCGGTGGTCGCAGTGCTCAACCTGTTTTCCGACCAGAGCGGGCGCATTCTGTGGCAGCTCGGCTTTTTGCAGATAGGCGAGGGCTCGCTGCATTCCGCCGCCTTTATGGCGTGCCGCCTGACCTTGATGATGGCCGGCATGAGCGCCATCACGCTCACCACACCGACGCTCGACCTCACCGTGGGCTTTGAGCGCCTGCTCGCGCCGTTTGCGCGTGTGGGACTTCCTGCGCACGAGCTCGGCATGATTATGGGTATCGCGCTGCGCTTTATGCCGCAGTTTGCCACCGAGATGAAGCAGACGGCCGATGCGCAGGCGAGCCGCGGCGCGCGCGTGACGGGAGGCCCGCTCGGCGGCGTTCGTATGCTCGGCAGTGTGGCGATTCCACTGTTCACGGGCGTGTTCCGTCATGCCGAGACGTTGTCTGCCGCCATGGATGCCCGTTGCTATCATGGCGAGCAGGGCCGTACGCGTCTGCATGCGCTTACATTTGGCCGCGGCGATGCGTTGGCGGTGGTGGTGACGGCGTTGCTGCTCATCTGCGTCATCGTCATCAATCTTCAACTTGTTTAGGCGCGATTCGAGCGCAGGAAAGGGGTCCCCATGACCGACAACCACCGCACGGCGCAGCTCGAGCGCGTCTGTTCGTATCTTAGGCGTATTCCGGCGTGGTATCTCGCCACGATCGACGTGACGGACGGACATCAGCCGCGCGTGAGGCCGTTCTCGTTTACCATGGTCGATGACGGAAAACTGTGGTTTTGCACGTCGCGCGATAAGGACGTGTGGGCGGAGCTGAGCGCGAATCCCAAGTTTGAGGTATCGGGCTGGAAGCCGGGGGAGTGCTGGATCGTGTTAACGGGCGAAGCTGCGCTCGAGGATGATGCGGTCGTGAGCGAGCGCGTGCGCCAAGCGGGTTTTAAGCACATGGTGGGCATCGGCGAGGAACACGAGAGTGCCAACGACGGCCGCCTTGCTTTCTTTTCGGTCCGCAACATTGCCGCGCGCTTCTGTGATATCGACGGCAGCGAGGAGCGCCTGGAGCTCTAGCGCGTCTCAAATTAACTACCCGTTCCGAATTAGCTAGCGCCAGGAGGACACATGGACGGATTGAATACGGTGTTGGAGTATCTGACGTCGGTGCCGGCATGGTATTTGGCGACGAGCGTTGACGGACAGCCTCATGTGCGTCCGTTTTCGTTTGCGCAGATCCAGGACGGCAAGCTGTGGTTTGTAACAGCGCGCACCAAAGATGTGTGGCAAGAGCTGCTGCAAAACCAGCGCTTTGAGGCCACGAGTTGGTGGCCGGGCCATGGCTGGCTCATCTTGCGCGGGCGTGCCGGCTTGGATGACCGGGCTTTAGGCGAAATGCGCGAAGCTGGGTGGAAGCATCTAGAGCGCCTGGGCGAGCACTATGAGGGGCCTAACGACCCCACGCTCGTCTTCTTTAGCGTCGAGGATCCCGAGGCTTTTATCTGCAATCACGACGAATGGGTGCCGGTCGAGCTCTAGCCAGCTGGCTCATCCTAACAACTTGGTTTCGCATGGGCGGGCCCCGTATTGCCCGGCGCCGTTAGGAGCGCCGGTCAATACGGGGCCCGCTCCATTTGTCAATTCCTTCAAGCGAATGTGTCGGGAATGTTTCAATGCATGAATATGCAAGCCATTTACGTATTCATGCATCTTTTGGTGCTAAAGTTTCAACCCACTTCATAACGACGGCTGCGGGATGCGCATTGGTGCATAACTGCAGACAAGGAGTCTGATATGTCTGTAAAGGTTGGAATCGTCGGTGCGGCTGGATATGCCGGCGCCGAGCTCATTCGCCTCGTCCTCGGTCATCCCGAGTTTGAACTTGTTGCCGTTACGTCCAACGCCGATGCCGGCCAGCCGCTGTCCGCGGTGTATCCGAGCTTTGCTGGTGTGAGCGATCTGGTTTTCACCACGCATGATGCCCCCGAGCTCAAGAACTGCGACGCGGTCTTTTTGGCCGTGCCGCACACGGCTGCCATGGCACAGGTGCCCGCGCTGCTTGCATCGGGCGTCTCCTGCTTTGATCTTTCGGCCGACTACCGTCTGAACGACGCGTCCGTTTTTGAGGCTTGGTATGCCGCCGAGCATGCGAGCCCTGAGCTGCTCAAGACCCGTGCCTTCGGTCTGCCCGAGCTGTTCTGCCAAGACTTGGAGACCGCCGCATCCGACCATGCCGACGGCAAGCCCGTGCTGGTTGCCTGCGCCGGCTGCTATCCCACCGCAACGAGCCTCGCCGCCGCTCCTGCCGTGCGCGCGGGCTGGGTGGCCGAGAACGGCCCCGTGATTGTCGATGCCATTAGCGGCGTGACGGGCGCCGGTAAGTCCTGCGACGCCCGCACCCATTTTTGCAGCGCGGACGAGAACCTGGAGGCCTACGGCGTGGGCAAGCATCGCCACACGCCCGAGATTGAGCAAATCCTTGGCCTGACCGATCGTGTCGTCTTTACCCCGCACCTGGCACCGCTCAAGCGCGGCCTGCTCTCCACGGTGACGCTGCCGCTCGCGCCGCAGGCTCTCGACACTCTGGCTCTTGAGGATGTCGTCGACCATTACAAGCAGTTCTACGCCGGTCGTACCTTTGTGCGCGTGCTCGATGCCGGCCAGCAGCCCAAGACGGCTTCGGTCGTCGGTACCAACGCTGCCCAGATTGGCCTCGCGCTCAACAAGCGCGCGGGCGTGCTGGTGGCGACGGGTGCTATCGACAATTTGTGCAAGGGCGCTGCGGGCCAAGCAGTCCAGTGCGCCGATATCGTCTTTGGTTTTGACGAGCGACGAGGCTTGCCCACAGTGGCGTGCCCGGTGTAGCACATTCGATTGTTAACGATTTGGTAGTCGGGTATCGAGTTGGGCGCCACTTTTAAGCTGGTCTGGTAATTGCGACCAGCATGGCGCGCCAGCCGATACCCGCTTTTTTATTTGATATAAGGAGTCATAGGGACGATGAATACCGATCTGTTTGACATCAAGATTCGCGCCGTCGAGGGCGGCGTTACGGCAGCGGCCGGCTTTAAGGCCGCAGGTATCCATACGGGATTCCGAAAGAATCCCGAGCGCTTGGACTATGCGCTCGTTGTGCCCGATAAGCCCTGTCCCGGCGCCGGCGTGTTTACGACCAACCGTTTTTGCGCGGCACCGGTGCAGGTGAGCCGTGCCAACCTGGGCGGCGCGGACAAGGGCTATGGCATCATCGCCGGCGTTTCGGTCAACTCAGGCAATGCCAACGCCGCCACGGGTGAGACCGGCCTTGCATGCGCGCGCGAGACGTGCAGCATCGCATCGCAGGTCATCGGCTGCGAGCCCCAGCAGATTCTGGTCGCCTCCACGGGTGTGATTGGTCAGATTCTGCCGATCGACACGTTTGAGACCGCCATTCCTGCTGCCTACGAGGCGCTCTCCGCCCACGGTGGCGCCGATGCCGCTCGCGCCATCATGACGACCGACACGCACTCCAAGGAGTACGCCGTATCCTACGTCAGTGAGGCTGCGGGTCATGCGGGCAATGTCTATACGGTAGGCGGCATGTGCAAGGGCTCGGGTATGATCATGCCCAACATGGCCACCATGATCGCAGTTATCACCACCGATGCCCCCGTCGAGCCTGTGGCACTTCATGCCCTGCTGCTCTCGACCGTCAAGCAGACCTTTAACAAGGTAACGGTCGATTCCGACACCTCGACCAACGACACCTGCATCATGCTTGCCTCCGGCGCCGCTGCCGCAGATGCCGAGCCTATCGTCGAGGGCTCCAATGCCTTTAACGAGTTGGCATTTGCCGTGCACGAGGTGTGCGAGAGCCTGGCGCGCAATATCGCCGCCGATGGTGAGGGCGCATCCAAGCTTGTTACGGTCAACGTTACCGGCGCCGTGAACGACGAGGAGGCCGATATCGCCGCCCGTGCCGTTGCCAACTCGCCGCTCGTTAAGACCTGCATCGCCGGCCACGACTGCAACTGGGGCCGCGTTGCTATGGCGCTTGGCAAGTGCGGCGTGAAGTTTAATCAGGAAGACGTTTCCATCGACATGATGGGCATGCCCGTCTGCCGCGACGGCCTGACCGTTCCCTTTGACGAGGACGAGGCCCTGCGACGTTTTGAGGCGCCCGAGATCGTGATCTCGGCCGACCTGGGCGCGGGCGACGCGGCGACCACCGTGTGGACTTGCGACCTCACGCACAAGTACATCTCCATTAACGGCGACTACCGTTCCTAGATTCCAGGCACGCTGCGCATCTTGCCGCGATTGCGGACAGCGGAGCACGGCGCGATAACGATACGAAAGACGAGGCAGACTATGAAATTCGCACGCGATTGTCGTTCGAGCGAATCCAACGAAGCAACCGCGCAGCTGCTGTTCGAAGCGCTGCCGTGGATTAAGAACCTGACCGGCAAGACGGTTGTTATCAAATATGGCGGAGCCGCCATGGTCGACGAGCAGCTGCGCCGCGACGTGATGAGCGACATCGTCCTGCTCAAGATCATCGGTATGCGTCCCGTCATCGTGCATGGTGGCGGCAAGGCTATCAACGAGGCGCTGAGCCATTACGATATTCCCGTCGAGTTTAAGAACGGCCAGCGCGTGACCACGCCGGCGACCATGGATATCGTGCGCGAGGTACTGGGCGGCAAGGTCAACCAGGAGCTGGTTGCTGCCATCAACCACCACGGCAACCTGGCCGTGGGCGTGTCGGGCAGCGATGCCGGCACGCTCATCGCCGAGCCGCTCGACCCCGAGCTCGGCCGCGTAGGCAAGGTCACGCACGTCAACACCGACTATATCGAGCGCCTGCTCGATAGCGAGTACATCCCCGTCATCGCTACCGTCGCGGCGGGGGAGGACGGCGGTTTCTTCAACATCAACGCCGATACCGCCGCCGGTGCCGTTGCGGCGGCGCTGCATGCGCATAAGGCGATCTTTTTGACCGACGTCGACGGCCTGTACAAGGACTTTAGCGATAAAGACTCACTCATCTCCAACCTAACACTCGACGAGGTTAACGAAATGCTCTACGGCGGCGAGGTCGATAAGGGCATGATTCCCAAGCTGCGCGCGGCCGTCGATGCGCTTGCCGGCGGCGTATTTCGCGTTCACATCATCAACGGCACCACGCCGCATTCGCTGCTGCTGGAGCTGCTGACCGATGCCGGCGTCGGCACCGTGATCCATTCCACCGAGACGGCTTACGAGTTCGATACGCATCCGCATCCGCTTTCGACGTTTGCTGCGCGTCTGACCGAGAACCTCGACGAGGTCGAGAAGCTTCAGACGGTCTAACTGACCCGCAGCCGCCCCATTTCTGCACCCATAGGCCTGCGCCGTCCGGCGCTCAACGAAAGGCATCCCATGTCACTTGCAGCTCAGCAATCGCTTGAATCCCATTACGTTATGCATACCTTTGGCCGCTCTCCGGTCGAGTTTGTCGAGGGTCACGGCATGAAGCTCACCGGCGACGATGGTCGTGAGTACCTCGACTTTCTTGCCGGCATCGGCGTGTGCAGCCTAGGTCATGGCGACCCGGCTGTGCTCTCGGCGCTCGAGGCACAGACCAAAAAGCTCATGCATGTCTCCAATTACTTCTACATCGAGCAGCGTGGACAGGTCGCGGCGCTGCTGTCCAAGCTTGCCAACGACGACTTAGATGGTGCACGCGTGCTTGCCGATGCCATTGCCGCCGGCGATGAGACCACGGCAGCTGCTCTTGGTGCCCCGGCTGCGGATGAGCAGGTTTGGGAGACCTTCTTTGCCAACTCCGGCGCCGAGGCCAACGAGGGCTCGATGAAGCTCGCGCGCCTGTACGCCAAGCGTGCCGGTAATGGCGGCAACACCATCGTGTGCATGCGCGGCGGCTTCCACGGCCGTACGCTCGAGACCATTGCCGCCACCATGCAGGATTGGCTGCAGGACAGCTTCCGCCCGCTGCCGGGTGGCTTTGTGGCCTGCACGCCCAACGATGTGGATGAGCTGCGTGCGATCTTTAAGCAGCTGGGGAGCGAAATTTGTGCCGTGATGCTCGAGCCGATCCAGGGTGAGAGCGGTGTGCATCCCATGACCGAGGAGTTTATGGCTACGGCGCGCGACCTGGCACACGAAGTGGGCGCCGTGCTTATCGCCGACGAGGTCCAGTGCGGCATCTTCCGCTCCGGCAAGCCGTTTGCGTTCCAGACCTATGGCGTGGAGCCCGACATCATGAGCCTTGCCAAGGGCATTGCTGATGGCGTGCCCATGGGTGCCGTCGTGGCGAAGAAGGAGATTGCCGACGTGTTTAAGCCGGGCGACCACGGCTCGACCTTTGGCGGTAGCTGCTTGGCCATCGCGGCGTGTGCCGCGACGCTCTCCGCGCTTGTGCGTGGCGATTATGCCGAGCATGCTGCCAAGGTGGGTGCCTATATGGAGGCAAAGCTCGCCAAGCTGCCGCACGTGACCGAGGTACGTGGTCGCGGCTTGATGCTCGGCTGTGATTTGGATGATGCCGCGGGCGACGCGCATGGTGTTGTTGCCCGCGCGCTGGCCGCCGGTGCCGTGATCAACGCTACGGGTGCGCATACGCTGCGTTTCCTGCCGCCACTCGTCTGCGAGGAAGCCGACGTGGACAGTCTGATCGAGATCCTGTCGGGTGTTTTGGGCTAACGCGGCGCAATAACTCAATTTGGACCGAGTTCCGGACTGCGGACGTGCCCTATGCGGCATGATTCAGCGGTCTGGAGCCCGTTTTGCCTTAGATTTGCTAAGGCAGGGAGACCTGCTGGTCAAAAAACATCAAATATGAGTACTGTTACCGATTTGGTAGCAGCAATTTTGGACTAATAAGGCCAGATGGCAAGTCGAAATGGCGATGAATACACGATTTTGATCTGACTGTTAGTCCTTATAATGGACATATGTTGCGTAACCTAAGCAAACACTATCTGTTTATATGTTGCAAGCAAAGTAGCAGTACTCATTTTTGCCATTATTTGGCCACGGCCTTTGTGACAGATGTGCTGGCGGGTTCGAATCCCATGCGCTGGGCCCAAAAAAGAAAGGCCCCCATAGCTGGGAGCCTATCAAATCAGTGGTGGGCGATGAGGGATGTCGCGTGCGGCTGACGCCGCCCGCTTTCGCTTCGGGCCTACGGCCCTCGCGTGCTGCGCTGGAAAACGCTTCGCGTTTCCTCAGCTCCGCACCCTTTCGGGTTCGAATCCCATGCGCTGGGCCCAAACAAAAACGGTCCCCTTGCGAGGACCGTTTCCAATTCAATGGTGGGCGATGAGGGATTCGAACCCCCAGCCTTGTGCGTGTAAAGCACCTGCGCTAACCGTTGCGCCAATCGCCCGTGCGGAGAGAGTATAGCAAAACAATCGCCCCATTCACCTCATATCCATTAAAGGTAACCGGCGCGTGTCACAGCGGAGCTGATTCAGTTGAGATTGCCTGAACATTCCGCCCCTCTTTACGCCCTCGGGTATACTCAAAAGCTACTGATTCGATTTGATGCCCAGCAACAGCAGAGGGGATAGTATATGTGCGGTTTTGTCGGTTTTGTCGGTGGGACGGATAACCAATCCGAGGTGCTCACCAAGATGATGGACCGCATCGTCCATCGCGGTCCCGACATGGGCGGTCAGTTTATCGACGGCCGCGTTGCCCTGGGCTTCCGCCGCCTGTCGATCCTCGACCTGACCGAGGCCGGCGCTCAGCCCATGGCCAATGAGGACGGCAGCGTCGTCATTGTCTTCAACGGCGAGATCTACAACTTCCAAGAACTCCGTTCCGAGCTCGAGGCCAAGGGCTACAAGTTCCACTGCGGCGCCGACACCGAGAGCCTCCTGCACGGCTACGAGGAGTGGGGCGAGGCCGTACTCGATCGTCTGCGCGGTATGTACGCCTTCGTCATCTGGGACAAAAAGAAGAACAAGCTTTTTGGCGCCCGCGACATCTTTGGCATCAAGCCGCTCTACTACTATCCCATGGCCGATGCGGGCGACGGCGCTCCGGGCGTGCTCTTTGGTTCCGAGATCAAGAGCTTCCTGGACTACCCGCACTTCCACAAGGCGGTCAACAAAAAGGCTCTGCGTCCGTACATGACGTTGCAGTATTCGGCGACTGAGGAGACCTTCTTCGAGGGTGTCTACAAGCTGCCGCCGGCGCACTACTTTACCGTCGATATCCCGACCGGCAAGATGAACATCGAGCGCTACTGGGATTGCGATTACTCTGCCGTCGAGAAGCCGTTCGAAGAGTATGTCGATGAGCTGGACGAGGTCGTGCACGAGAGTGTCGAGGCCCATCGCATCGCCGACGTCAAGGTCGAGTCGTTCCTCTCCGGTGGCGTCGACTCCAGCTACATCGCCGCTTGCCTCATGCCCGACAAGACCTTCTCGGTGGGCTTTGACTACAAGAACTTCAACGAGACCAACTACGCCAAGGAACTTTCCGATAAGCTCGGCGTCGAGAACGTTCGCAAGATGATTACCGCCGACGAGTTCTTCGGTGCGCTCGAGGACATCCAGTATCACATGGACGAGCCGCAGTCCAACCTGTCTTCCGTGCCGCTGTGGTTCTTGGCCGAGATGGCCCGCAAGGACGTTACCGTCGTGCTTTCGGGCGAAGGCGCCGACGAGCTCTTTGGCGGCTACGCCTACTACGAGGACACGGTCCCGGTGCGCAAGTACAAAAAGATGGTGCCGCTGCCCATCCGTCGCGCGCTCGGTAACCTGGCGCTGCATATGCCGTACTTCAAGGGACATAACTTCCTGGTCAAGGGTGCCGAGATCCCCGAGAAGTCGTTCCTGGGACAGGCTCTGGTATGGCCGGAGCGCGAGGTCGACGGCGTGCTCAAGCCCGAGTACAACACCGGCGATGGCGCCTTTGAGCTCGCTGCACCCATCTACGCACGCGTGAAGGGTCAGCCCGAACTGGTCAAGAAGCAGTACCTGGACATGAACATGTGGCTCCCGGGCGACATTCTGCTCAAGGCCGACAAGATGTGCATGGCGCACTCGCTGGAGCTGCGCGTGCCCTTCCTGGACCGCAAAGTCATGGAGTTCGCCGAGCACATTCCCGATCGCTACCGCATCAACGAGAACGGCAACAAGCAGGTACTCCGCCACGCTGCCAACAAGTCGCTGCCCGATGAGTGGGCCACCCGTCCCAAGGTGGGCTTCCCGGTGCCGATTGTCTACTGGCTGCGCGAGCAAAAGTGGTACGACTATGTCAAGGAGTACTTCACCGCGCCGTGGGCAAGCGAGTTCTTCAATACCGACGAGCTCATGCACCTGCTCGATCTGCACTTTGCGGGCAAGGGCGATTTCCAGCGCAAGATCTATACGCCGCTCGTGTTCCTAGTGTGGTACAAGCGCTTCTTTATCGACGAGGACCAGCCCGCTGTTCAGGCTGCCTAGCCTCGGCTTACGAACGCCTGCGCGTAACGGCTCCTCCGGGAGCCGTTTTTGCGTGGGTGCGTTTCAGTTACTATAAAACCGTCCCTGCCAAATGGCTGAGAAAGGTGAAAGATGCACCATTCGGATTCCGCGACCGTGACCACGGTCGATACGCTTGCCAAGCTTCTCGATGTGTGCGGCGAGCTGCGCGCATCAGAGCAGGTTGACGAGCGCGCCGTGACCGGCTGCTCGTTTGATTCGCGCGCGGTCTCGGCAGGTGACGTATTCTTTTGCAAAGGTGCTGCCTTTAAGCCCGCGTTTTTGAGCATGGCGCTCGATGCGGGCGCCGTCGCATTTGTGTGCGAGGAGTCGCTGGTCGAGTCTCTGGAGCCGCTGGCGCAGGAGAGCGGTGCTGCGATGCTGGTTGTTGATAGTGTTCGCACGGCCATGGCCCTGTTGCCGCCGGAGGTCTACGACCGTCCCGACCACGACGTCAAGATCGTGGGCATCACCGGCACCAAGGGAAAGACCACGGCCGCTTTTATGCTCCAGTCCATCATCAAGGCGGCGGGCGAGTCCTGCGGCATGATCGGCTCGGTGAGTACCGACGATGGTATCGAGTGCTACGAGAGCACCAACACCACGCCCGAGGCCCCCGAGGTTTGGCGCCATATCGCCAACTGCCGCACGTCCGGTCGCCAGTCCATGGTCATGGAGGTCTCGAGCCAGGCGCTCAAGTACCAACGCGTCGAGAATCTGCCGTTTGACGTGGCGTGCTTCCTCAACATCGGCCGCGACCACATCTCGCCGATCGAACACCCCACGTTTGAGGATTATTTTGAGAGCAAGCTTAGGATCTTTGACCAGGCAAAGACCGCCGTGGTGAATCTGGGCACCGATGAGGTTGACCGTGTGCTAGAGGCAGCGTCGACGGCCGAGCGCTTGGTGACCGTTGGCGTCGAGCATCCCGAGGCAAGCCTGTGGGCGAGCGATGTCCGCATGCTCGGCTTTAACATCGAGTTCAACTTGCACGGCATGAGCGCCGACGAGCCCGAGGCGGGGGAGAAGGTCCTGCTGGGTATCGCGGGCGACTTTAACGTGGAAAACGCGCTGGTCGCTATCGCCGCTGCGCGCGAGATCGGCATCGGTATCGAGGCTATCAAGAAGGGCCTCTCCAAACTGCGTGTGCCGGGCCGCATGGAGGTCGTGGAGTCGAAGGACGGCCGCGTGATCTGCGTCGTTGACTATGCGCACAACCAGCTTTCGTTCCGTTCGCTTTTCTCGTCGGTCAAGCGCGCGTTTCCCGCTAGCCCCGTCATTGCGCTGTTTGGCGCCGCCGGCGGCAAGGCGCAGGAGCGCCGCGAGCAATTGCCACGCGAGGCCGCACCGTATTCCGACCTGATGATCTTTACGAACGAGGATCCAGCTCACGAGGACCCGATGAAGGTCTGTCGCGAGCTTGCCGAGCATGTTCCCGACGATACGCCGAACAAGATCATCCTCGACCGCGAAGCCGCTGTGCATGCGGCGTTCAAGGCGGCGCGCGAGGAGTACGTCAACCCCGATGCTCCCACCATTGTCTTGCTGCTGGCAAAGGGTGACGAGGAGCTCATGCACGTGGGCGACGAGTTCGTGCCCATCGAGAGCGACCTTTCGCTGGCCAATCGCCTGATCGATGTTACCCAGTTTGACTAATGAACCATGATGGCGGCGGCGCCCTGAGTGCGCTGTCGCCATAAGCGTGTTCCCTCAATCAAAACATGCCGTCCAAGTCCAAACCCTTCTACGTAAACGGAGTAACCATGTCCCACAACACCTTGCCGACCGTTGCCGAGCTTTCGGGCGAGATGCGCGAGCGCTTGGCCAAGGTCAAGTACGTCTTTACCGACCTGGATGCCACGATGCTCGCGCCCGGCTCGTGCGTGCTGCGCGACAACGACGACAACCCCTCGACCAAACTCGTCGAGGCCGTCGTGGCGCTCGCTCGCGCTGGCATTCAGGTGGTTCCCACCTCGGGCCGCAACCGTACCATGATCCACGAGGACGCGCGCGTGCTCGGCCTCAACTCCTACATTGGTGAGATGGGCGGCCTGGTCATGTACGACCTCAAAGCCAACGATTGGGAGTATCTGACTGGCGACATGCCTTACGACCCCGCCTGCGGCCTTACTCCGCACCAGGTGATCGAGCAGACCGGCGTGTGCGAGAAGATTCTTGCCCGCTGGCCGCACAAGATCGAGTATCACAACGACATGTCGACCGGCTACAAGTACCGCGAGGTCACCGTCGGCATGCGCGGCGATGTGCCCGACAATGAGGTCCAGGCCATCCTGGACGAGGCCGGCTGCGGCCTGGTGTGGGCCTGTAACGGTCACCTGACGCATCTGTCCAAGCCGACGACGCTCGAGCTCGATCGCGTCGAGGACGGTCGCGCGTTTAACATCAATCCCGCCGGCCTCAACAAGGGCGTTGCCATCGCGCGCTTCTGCGAGCACCTGGGGATCGAGCGCGAGGAGACGCTCGCGCTCGGCGATTCCGAGTCCGACTTCTACATGGCCGATCACGTGGGCACGTTCTGCCTGGTCGAGAATGGCCTGACGAGCGCCGGTGCGCCCGAGTTCCTGGCTGCTTGCGAGAACGCTTTCGTTACGCGCGGCAAAATTGTCGACGGTTGGGCGGCGACGGCAGAGCTGCTGGTCGCGGCGCGTTCGTAGCGCGGCGTCGCCGCACTTGGACATGTCTTTTCGAGAGAGACTGGTGAGGTAATGTCCGATATCGAGAATCCGACAGGCGACACGCGCCCGATTGGCGTGTTCGATTCTGGTTTGGGCGGTCTGACGGTTGCGCGCGCCATCGCGACGGTGCTGCCGCATGAGTCCGTCTACTACTTCGGCGACACCAAACGCTGCCCCTACGGCACGCGCACCGAGGATGAGGTGCGCTCGTTTGCGTTGCAGGCGGGCCGTTGGCTGTCGAAGCACGACGTCAAGATTATGGTCATCGCCTGCAACACGGCGACAGCTGCGGCCTTGCGTCTGGCCCAGCAGGTGCTCGACGTTCCCGTGATCGGCGTGATCGCGCCGGGTGCCCGTGCGGCAATCAACAGCACCCGCACGCGTCGCGTGGGCGTGCTCGCCACCAACCTCACCATTCGCTCGGGCGCTTACACGCGCGCCATTCAGGACCTAGATGCCGGCGTCGACGTATACGGCTGCCCCGCCTCGAGCTTTGTCGAGGTTGTCGAACACGAGCTCGCCTCGGGTGCGCATCTGCAAGAGCAGTGGCTTGAGAACGAGGACATCTTCGATACGCCTGCCGTGCGTGCGCTGGTGGGTGCCACGGTTGAGCCACTGCGCGACCACGGTATCGATACCGTGGTGCTCGGCTGTACGCATTTTCCGCTGTTGGTGGGACCTATCCGCCATGCGCTGGGGCCTGGGGTACGCGTCGTGAGTTCCGCCGAGGAGACCACGCGCGAGCTGACCGATATCCTCACGCGCCGCGAGCAGCTGGCGGGCGTCGCCGCCGAGCCGCAGCATCGTTTTGCCACGACGGCCGATAACATTGCCGAGTTTGCGGTGGCGGGCAGCTTTATCTTTGGTCAGCCGCTCAAGAGCATTGAGCATATCGATATCGATGAGCTGAAATAGATGTAAGGCCGCCGTCAGAGCCTTCGCCACACCTTTTGCCGAAAGGATTTTTCTATGGAGTACATGCAGGTCAACCGCGCCAACGGTCGCGCCGCCAACGAGTTGCGCCCCGTTAAGCTCACCCGTGGCGTCATGAAGCACGCCCACGGCTCGTGTTTTGCCGAGTTCGGTGACACGCGCGTGTTGTGCGCCGCCACAATCGAGGAGGGCGTGCCGGGCTGGCGAAAGGGAGCTAAGGTCGGCTGGGTGACCGCGGAATACGCCATGCTGCCGGCGTCGACCGGCAAGCGCTGCAAGCGCGAGCACGCCAACCGCAAGGGTCGCTCCATGGAGATCGAGCGCCTCATTGGCCGCAGCCTGCGTACCGTCGTCAACATGAAGGCGCTCGACGAGTACACCGTCACCGTCGACTGCGATGTGATTCAGGCCGATGGCGGCACGCGTACAGCGAGCATCACCGGCGCCTGGGTGGCGCTGCACGACGCCCTCGCCATGTGGGTCGAGGCGGGCAAGATCGAGCGCATCCCGCTGACCGGCCAGGTGGCTGCAATCTCCATGGGCGTTGTCGACGGCAATACGCTGCTTGACCTCGATTATTCCGAGGACAGCCATGCCGAAGTCGACATGAACCTCGTCGCCACCGACACCGGTGAGATGATCGAGCTCCAGGGCACTGGCGAGCAGGCGCCCTTTGACCGTAAGCGTCTCAACGCCCTGCTCGACCTGGGCGACAAAGGCATCGCCGAGCTCATCGAGCTTCAGCGCCAAGCCATCGCCTAACCTGCCAAAAAGGGACAGGTTTATTTTGGCAGGTTTTATCTGGGAAAACGTCGAAGTATAAGACTGCCGTTGATTGAGAGGGGAGAGGCGGAGGCCCTCGTCGCCCTCGGCGCGGCATTGCTATAGAGACAAGGAGACCACTCATGGCACTTGAGAAGATCGACATCGACACCCTCGACCCGGCGGCGACCATTGTCGTGGCAACGGGCAACGCCCATAAGCTCACCGAGATCGAGGCCATTTTAGGCAAGGTCATGCCCGAGGTTCGCTTTGTGGCGCTCGGCCAGCTGGGCGATTTTGAGGACCCCGAGGAAAACGGCACGACGTTTTTGGAGAACGCCATCATCAAGGCGCAGGCTGCCGTCGAAGAGACGGGGCTCATGGCCATCGCCGACGATTCTGGCTTGGTCGTCGACGCGCTTGACGGCGAGCCGGGCGTGTATAGCGCGCGCTACGCGGGCGTGCACGGAGACGATGCCGCCAACAACGCCAAGCTCCTCGTTAACCTGGAAGGCGTGGCGGACGAGGACCGCACCGCGCGCTTTATGAGCGTCGTTGCGCTTATCGACACGGATGGTCTGGTCACCTATGGCGAGGGCGCCTGCGAGGGCGTTATCGCGCACGAGGGTCGCGGCGATCACGGCTTTGGCTACGACCCGCTGTTCCTGCCGGTCGACACGCCGGGCAAGACCATGGCCGAGCTCACGGCGGACGAGAAGAACGCCATCAGCCATCGATTCCATGCGCTCGAGCACCTATCCGCCAAACTGACGGGCGAGGAGTAAGCCGTGCGTGCGGTGGTGCAGCGCGTACTCAATGCCGGCGTGACAGTCGACGGCGAGTGCGTGGGCAAAATTGGGCGCGGCTATCTGGTGCTGTTGGGCGTGGGCCACGGCGATACGCGTGCCGAGGCCGACAAGCTGTGGGGCAAGCTCCGCGGGCTGCGTATCAACGAGGACGAGAACGGCAAGACCAATCTGGCGCTTGCCGATGTCGACGGCGAGATGCTCGTGGTGTCGCAGTTCACGCTGTTCGCCGATTGCCGTCACGGCCGCCGCCCATCGTTTACGGATGCCGGCGCCCCCGATGTCGCCAACGAGCTCTACGAGTACTTCCTGACGCTCGTTCGCCAAGATGTCGAACACG
This sequence comes from Collinsella sp. AF02-46-1, assembly GCA_934876235.1. Classification (GTDB taxonomy): domain Bacteria; phylum Actinomycetota; class Coriobacteriia; order Coriobacteriales; family Coriobacteriaceae; genus Collinsella. The sequence continues at coordinate 15,041 of CAKXKM010000031.1, forward strand.
TGGCGCACGGCATCTTTGGCGCCGATATGAAAGTCGACTTGGTCAACGACGGCCCATTCACCATCGTCTTGGACACGGACAACCTTTAGGTTACGCGGTTTTACCAAACCGCGTAACAACTGGTCATGCGAGGTTGTCGTCTGGTACGTATTTGGGACGGGGTTTATTTAGCTACTTGCGTATGGCGGCAGCAGGGTGCTATAGTATTAGAGTTTTGTCTATCTTAGGGGTATTATCCCCTTTTTGAATTGCACCTTCTGGAGGCCCTGTTCATGGAAGAGATGGAAGTCAATCACGTCGACGACATCCACGAGAAGCTGACCGATATGGTGGGCGATCGCGTTAAGGTGAAGGCCAACATGGGCCGCACCCGCGTTGTCGAGCGCATGGGCACCATCAAGAGCGTCCACCCCGCCGTCTTTATCGTCGAGGTTGACGAACGTCGCGGGCGCAAGTCGCGTCAGTCCTACCAGTATATCGATGTCCTCACCGGTCAGGTCGAGCTGTTCGACCCCGAGAGCGGCGAGCATATCTTTACCCCGCTCGGCAATCAGCTCGAGGAGCACTAGCGGTGACCGATCGGTCCCTGACTCTTTCCGCGCCGGCAAAGATTAACCTCTACTTGGGGGTTCATACCGAGCGCGATGACCGCGGCTACCACAGGGTCGATTCCCTGATGGCAGCTGTCGGTCTTTCCGATACCGTGACGGTTACGCCGGCACAGGCGCTGACCGTCCAGACGGTTCCGGCATCAGATTTTCCCATGCAAAAGAATACGGCGTATCGGGCTGCGGTTGCTATGGCCGAGCATTATGGTCGCGAGGCAAGCATCTGCGTGACGATTGAGAAGCGCATTCCATTGTGCGCCGGCTTGGGCGGTCCCTCGACGGATGCGGCCGCGGTCATTGTCGCCTTGGCGGAGCTCTGGGGAATTGATCGCTCCGACCCCGCGCTCGACGACATTGCGCGGGGCATTGGTGCTGACGTCCCGTTCTTTTTGCACGCGAGCCCTTCGTTCTACGTAGGTGGGGGAGACGTGCTGGCAACTGAGTATCCCGTGCTGCCCGCAACACCCGTCGTGTTGGTCAAGCCGCGCGAGGCAAGCGTTTCGACAATTGAAGCCTATCGACGTTTTGACGAGGCCCCGGTGCCTGCGGACAAGCCCGGCGCGATAGCTTCTGCCTTGCGTGCCGGTGATGCCGAGACGGCATATGCACTCATCCATAACAACCTGGGCGTCATTTCCGCACAGATGGAGCCGCAGATTCAAACGGTTCTCGATTGGCTGCGTAAACAGGACGGCACCGTTGCTGTAGATGTGTGCGGATCGGGTGCCTGCTCATTTGCCATTTGCGACACCGCCGCCACGGCCGAAAGGCTTGCCGACGCTGCCCTGCAAAACGGCTGGTGGTCCTGCGCGACGGAGCTCATTCCCAACACGGTTCGCATCGAAGTGCCAAAGAAGTAAAAATTTCTCTAGCACACGACGGAAATCTTTGTTACTATAGTCGAGCTAACGGGTTGTGGCTCAGTTTGGTAGAGCACTGCGTTCGGGACGCAGGGGTCGCTGGTTCAAATCCAGTCAACCCGACCAGAGCATGAGGAGGGACCGCTTCTTGCGGTCCCTTTTTTTAGCTATTGTTGTGATACCGCGATACCCGCGGTATACTCATTCGAGCTTGTCTCGCTGTATTGTGGAGGTCTACATGTTTGGACTGAGGGCTCCTGAGCTCATCATTATTCTCGTCGTTGTCCTGATTATCTTCGGGCCCAAGAACTTGCCGAAGCTCGGCAAGTCCCTCGGCTCTACCGTCAAGAATATCCGCGAGGGTATGGAGGGCGACGATAAGGCCGAGACCAAGCAGGCCGAGGAGGTCGTGGTCGAGCAGTCCGAGGAGGACAAGGAGATCGCTGAGCTCGAGGCCAAGCTCGCTGCTGCCAAGAAGAAGCAGGCAGAGGACAGCGACGCGGACGCAGAGTAGTCCCATCCCTTTGGGGTGAGCACCTGACCGGCTTGCCCGCAGGCTAGCCGGTCTTTTTCGTTTTGTTGACAGTTGATTGTTTGATCAGAGTTGGGGAGATATCCGTATGGACGCAAGCCAGATCGTACTGACCGCTGAGGGCCGCCAGAAGCTCGTCGAGGAGCTCGCTTGGCGTGAGGGTGATTACGCCAAGGAGATCGTCGAGGACATCAAGGAAGCCCGCGCGTTCGGCGACCTTTCGGAGAACTCCGAGTACGATGCCGCCAAGGACAAGCAGGCCCAGAACGCCGCTCGTATTGCCGAGATCCAGGCCATCCTTGCCAACGCTCAGGTTGCTGCCACCACAGGTGATCTGACCGTCTCCATCGGTTCCACCGTTTCTCTGATTGATCCCAACGGTGAGGTCATGGAAGTCACGCTCGTCGGTACCACCGAGACCAACTCGCTCGAGCACAAGATTTCCAACGAGTCTCCGGTCGGCCACGCCATCATCGGTCACGGCGAGGGCGACTCCGTCGAGGTCGTTACGCCTTCCGGCAAGACTCGCGTCTACACCATCGCCAAGATTGCACGCTAGACCACGGTCCCGCGTAAAGGTATGTTTTCGCTCCCTGGGACCGAATCCTGGGGAGCGTTTTAGTTTGAGGAGTTAACTTATGGCAGAGAACCAGAACGCCGCAGATCAGGCATCGACGCTCAACGACGAGCGCGCCACCCGCCTGGCCAAGCGCGCCGCCCTGTTCGAGGCGGGCCAGAACCCCTATCCCGAGCACTCTGAGCTTGAGGACTACGTTGCCGATATCGAGGCTAAGTATGCCGAGCTTGCCGATGGCGAGGACACCGAGGACGTCGTGAAGATCGCCGGCCGTGTGGTCGCCAAGCGCGGTCAGGGCAAGATCATGTTCATCGTCGTGCGCGATGCGACTGCCGAGATTCAGCTGTTCTGCCGCATCAACGACATGGACGAGGCTGCCTGGAATACGCTCAAGTCCCTCGACCTGGGCGACATCCTGGGCGTGACCGGCGTGGTCGTGCGCACCCAGCGCGGCCAGCTTTCCGTTGCCCCTAAGAGCGCGACCCTGCTTGCCAAGGCCGTTCGTCCGCTGCCCGAGAAGTTCCACGGTCTTTCCGACAAGGAGACCCGCTATCGCCAGCGCTATGTCGACCTGATCGCCAACGACGACGTTCGCGAGACCTTCCGTAAGCGTTCGCAGATTCTTTCCACCTTCCGTCGCTTTATGGAGTCCGACGGCTACATGGAGGTCGAAACCCCCATCCTGCAGACCATCCAGGGCGGCGCTACGGCTAAGCCGTTCATCACGCACTTCAACGCGCTCGATCAGGAGTGCTACCTGCGTATTGCCACCGAGCTGCACCTCAAGCGCTGCATCGTCGGCGGTTTTGAGCGCGTGTTCGAGATCGGCCGTATCTTCCGTAACGAGGGCATGGACCTTACCCACAACCCCGAGTTCACCACGATGGAGGCCTACCGTGCCTTCTCCGACCTCGAGGGCATGAAGGCGCTCGCCCAGGGTGTCATCAAGGCGGCTAACAAGGCCATCGGCAACCCCGAGGTTATCGAGTACCAGGGCCAGACCATCGACCTTTCTGGTGAGTGGGCCAGCCGTCCCATGACCGACATCGTCTCCGACGTGCTCGGCAAGCAGGTCACCATCGACACGCCGGTCGAGGAGCTTGCTGCCGCCGCGCGCGAGAAGGGCCTGGAGATTAAGCCCGAGTGGACTGCTGGCAAGATCATCGCCGAGATTTACGATGAGCTGGGCGAGGACACCATCGTCAACCCCACGTTCGTGTGCGATTACCCCATCGAGGTCAGCCCGCTTGCCAAGCGCTTTGAGGACGACCCGCGCCTGACGCACCGCTTTGAGCTGGTTATCGCCGGTCACGAGTACGCCAACGCGTTCTCCGAGCTCAACGACCCGGTCGACCAGGCCGAGCGCTTTGCCGCCCAGATGGCCGAGAAGGCTGGCGGCGACGACGAGGCCATGGAGTACGACGAGGATTACGTGCGCGCCCTCGAGTACGGTATGCCTCCTGCGGGCGGCATCGGCATCGGTATCGATCGCGTGGTCATGCTGCTCACCAACCAGGCTTCCATCCGCGACGTGCTGCTGTTCCCGCACATGAAGCCCGAGAAGGGTTTCCAGTCCGGTGCCGCTGCCGCCAAGGCTGCCGAGGCCGGCAACGCCGCGAGCCCCTTCGTCAAGCCGCTCAAGCCCACGGTTGATTATTCCAAGATTGCCGTCGAGCCGCTGTTTGAGGAGTTCGTCGACTTTGATACCTTCTCCAAGAGCGACTTCCGCGCCGTGAAGGTCAAGGCATGCGAGGCCGTCAAGAAGTCCAAGAAGCTGCTGAACTTTACGCTCGACGACGGCACCGGCACCGACCGTACCATCCTCTCCGGCATTCACGGTTATTATGAGCCCGAGGACCTGGTCGGCAAGACCTTGCTCGCCATCACCAATCTGCCGCCGCGCAAGATGATGGGCATTCCCAGCTGCGGCATGCTCATCAGCGCTATCCACGAGGAGGATGGTGAGGAGCGTCTCAACCTGATCCAGCTCGACGCCTCCATCCCCGCCGGCGCAAAGATGTACTAACTAGTTACGCGGTTCTACGAACCGCGTAACGGCTCGACGCTGCGCGGGCCGCATTTGGAC
>CAKXKM010000032.1:0-2503 GCA_934876235.1 Collinsella sp. AF02-46-1
GTAACACGAAGGGTCGGTTTTGGCGGCAAACTGTTACAGATCGAGACATTTCGGCAGCCCCCTTTCACCATCCCATTCAAATACAACAATTTTGTTAGTCTTGGTTAACTTTTAAGCTTAAAACGGGTATCCTTTGCGGCGTCAAGCAAACGCCACGCACACCGTGCCAGATCAAGGAGGCCCCTATGGCGCACCAAGCAGACCAGCAGACGATGCAACTCGTCCTCATCCGTCACGGAGAGTCCGAGTGGAACAAGCTCAACCTGTTCACCGGCTGGACCGATGTTGAGCTCACCGACACGGGCCGCGAAGAAGCCGCAGCAGGCGGTCGAGCCCTCAAAGAAGCCGGTTTCGACTTTGACGTCTGCTACACTTCGCGCCTCAAGCGCGCGATCCACACCCTCAACATCGTGCTCGGCCAAATGGATCGCGAGTGGCTGCCCGTCATCAAATCCTGGAAGCTCAACGAGCGCCACTACGGAGCGTTGCAGGGTCTCAACAAGGCCGATGCCGCGGCGGAGCACGGCGACGAGCAGGTGCTCATCTGGCGCCGCTCCTTCGATATCTGCCCGCCGGCACTCGAGCCGAACGACGCGCGCGATCCCCACACCCAGGAGCAATACCGTGATGTCGCGCCTGATCAGCTGCCCTATACCGAATGCCTCAAGGACACGATCGCCCGCGCCTGGCCCTATTTCGAAGACGAGATTCGCCCCCAGATGCTCGCCGGCAAGCGCGTACTCATCGCCGCACACGGCAACTCCCTGCGCTCACTCGTCATGAAGATCGAACACCTCACGCCCGAGGAGATCCTCAAGGTCAACATCCCCACCGGCGTGCCGCTCGTCTACACCTTCGATACCGATTTCAATGTCCTCGACAAGCGCTACATCGGCGACCCGGCGACCATCGCCGCCAAGATCGACGCCGTGGCCAATCAGGGCAAAGCACACAAGTAGCCCCAACCCAAAACCGACGCGTGGCGCCGCACGGCCCAGATGTGACGTCACGCCGCCCATACACAGGAGCGCACCATGCTCAACCATCTCAAACAACACTTTGGTTCCCGGCGCACCGGCGGTCACGGAGGCCTAGACATTGCGCGGCATATCGGCCCCGGGCTGCTCGTGACCGTCGGCTTTATCGACCCGGGCAACTGGGCCTCCAATATGGCCGCGGGCTCGCAGTTTGGCTACGCGCTGCTGTGGATCGTCACGCTGTCCACGATTATGCTCATCGTGCTGCAGCACAACGCGGCGCACTTGGGCATCGCCACGGGCGCCTGCCTTGCCGAGGCCACGACCCGCTTTCTCCCCCGCATCGTGGGACGCGCGGTGCTCGGCAGCGCCTATCTCGCGACCATCGCCACCGCCATGGCCGAAGTCCTGGGCGGCGCGATTGCCCTTCAAATGCTCTTTGGGCTGCCCGTGCGTGCGGGCTGCGTCATCGTGGCGGCAGTATCGATGGCGATGCTCATGACGAACTCCTACAAGCGAGCCGAACGCTGGATCATCGCCTTCGTAGGCGTGGTAGGACTCTCGTTTTTGGCCGAGCTTGCACTAGTCAAGGTCGACTGGCCGCAAGCCGCCGCAAGCTGGATCACGCCCAGTATGCCCACTGGCTCTGCCGCGATTATCGTGAGTGTCCTGGGTGCGGTCGTTATGCCACACAACCTTTTTCTGCACTCCGAGGTCATCCAATCCATGCACTTCGAAGGCCAAGGCGAGCAGGTTATCGAAGAGCGTCTGCGCTACGAGCTCTTCGACACGCTCTTTTCGATGGGCGTGGGCTGGGCAATCAACTCGGCCATGGTCATCCTGGCCGCAACGACCTTCTTTGCGCACGGCATGGTCGTAGACGACCTCGCCGTCGCAGCGGCCACGCTCTCCCCCATTCTGGGCCCGGCGAGCTCGACCATCTTTGCGGTAGCGCTGCTGTTCGCGGGACTATCGAGCAGCGTGACAGCGGGCATGGCGGCGGGGACCATCACTGCGGGCATGTTCGACGAGGAATACGAGAGCCACGACCGACATTCCTCGATCGGGGTGGCGGCCTGTTTCGTCGGCGCAGTGACGGCGTGCCTGGTCGTCCCAAATCCTTTTGAAGGTCTCATCTGGAGTCAGGCACTGCTGTCGCTTCAGCTACCGATTACGGTCTTTGTGCTCATACGGCTCACCAGTTCACCCCGCGTCATGGGCAAATACGCCAATTCGCGTCCACTCAACGCGCTGCTCGTAGGGATCGGTGCCATCGTGACGATTCTCGATGTCGTGTTGTTGACAGGGATGTAATGGGGCGGGGCACCTACTCAGGCAAACGTCTCGATCTGTAACATCTAGACCCGCTTTCGATGTCTAGATGTTACAGATTGAGATCTTCTGCCGGACGGTTTTGGTTTGTCTCGATATGTAACAAGTGGGCCCAATTTCCACCGTTAGATGTTACAGATTGAGACAAAAGGTCGGTCGGACTCACAACAGACAGGATCGGTCAACAGCAACCG
>CAKXKM010000032.1:2513-19323 GCA_934876235.1 Collinsella sp. AF02-46-1
CCCTTGGACAGAGCTATGTTCGGCTTTCGCCGTGTGTCTGCGAGCTACTCCTCGACGAGCTCAAACTGATCGGGACCGACGCCGCACACCGGGCACACATAATCCTCGGGCAGCTCGGGCGTATCGACCTCAACCTCGTAACCGCAAACGACGCACACGAACTTATACGTCTTCTTCTCCTCAGCCATGATGTTCTCCTCTCAAACGCGACTGGTGATGTACTTCATTTATCAGTATAGATTCTCAATAATATAATGCAAGTATTTTTAAAACATTTCTAGCCTTGATACGAGGACGCCTTCGGAGGCGTCTTGCCCTTCAGGACCTTATGGTAGTAATCGTAGGTGAGCGGCGTCTCGTCACTCAAGCGCTCGGCATCCTCGACCTCGCCGATAAACAGTAGATGCGTGCCAACATCCACAGTGTCGATCAAATGGCAGCTAAACAGGGCCGCCGCGTGCTCGGGCACATAGGGCATGCCCAGAGCCGTCTCGCGGGTCTCGTATTTGGCAAACTTGTCATAATCGCTGCTGGTGCGGAACCCAAAGTTACCGATGTAGAGCATATCGGCGGTCTGATCGATCACGGTCAGCGCGAACGCTTTGGCCGAAGCGATGACGCCCGAGGTGACGTTGTCCTTGTTCACGGCAACCGAAATGCGCGGCGGCATGGACGTCACCTGCACCGCAGTGTTGATGACGCAGCCGGCGCGCAGCCCGTCTGCCGCGGCGCTCACCACGTACAGACCGCTCGGCATGGTAAAGAACGCAGTTTTGTCCATAACAATCACTCCCCTAACCCGGGTTGGAACCTCATGGATGTATGTACCCACAAAAAAGGCGGCGCCCACAACGGACACCACCTTTGAGACATATGTGTCAAAACAGTATAAGCAAGATGAGACGCCCGCAGTTGCGGTGAAATAAGGACTGAATAGCCCCTCAAACAGGCAAAACAGTCCGTATTCCACCGTAACTTATACAGAACGCCTAGCGATTGCGCTCCTTGAGGGCGCGGTCGATCTCGCGCTGGACATCGCGCTTGGCCATATCCTCGCGCTTGTCGTAAAGCTTCTTGCCGCGGCCTAGGCCCAGCAGCAGCTTTACGCGGCCGTCGGTATTAAAGTAGAGCTCCAGCGGCACCAGCGCATAGCCGCGGTTGCGAAGTTTGCCGTCAAGAAAGTCGATCTCCTTGCGGTGCAGCAGCAGACGGCGCCGACGGTCGGGATCGCGATTCCACACGCCACCATGGCTATAAGGGTGGATATGCAGGCCGACGAGCCAGCACTCCCCGCCACGAATCAGTGCGAAGGTATCGGTAATCTGGCACGCGCGCTCGCGAATCGACTTGACCTCGGTACCGCTCAGCTCAATACCGCACTCAAACGTCTCATCGATAAAGTACTCGTGATGTGCCGAGCGATTCTTGGAAATGAGCTTGCGCTCGCGCTTACTGGGCATCGCCGGCCTCCTTGGCGCCATCGGCGTTTGAGCCCGCGGCCTCGCGCTTTGCCTTGCGCTCGGCATTGAGCTCGGCATCACTCTCGCGCACCAGCTTGATAATCGCCGCGCACGCCTCTTCGCCCACCAGGTCGCGGGCACGGACCGTCAGGCGCGTAGCCTCCTGCTTGTCGCCGTCGCTCGCAGCGTCGGTCGCGCACATGATCAGGCAGATGGCGATCTCGGCCGAAGGCGAGGTCGGCACGCCCTGCAGGGCGAGCTCACCCATCACATGGTCGTCACTCTCGTCCGCGGCATCCGGATAGGTGGTATGGATCTTGTTGAGCAGGCGCGTCGTATGCGCATCATTGGGCGCCAGGCGCAGCGCCAGACGCGCGCAGCCCACGGCAGCCGAAATGTTCTCGGTCTCGGGCTCCAAGAAGTACTGACCCAAATTGGTGTAGGCGCGTGCGGCGCACTTACCGTCGCTCACGCGCTCCAGCACCGAGAACGAGAGCGATGCCCACTCCTGCTTGTCCTCGAGCGCGCGGAACAGCTCGGCCAAGTCCAAGCGATAGTTGCAGTTCATGGGATCCCAACGCACGGCCTGCATCAGGGCATTCCGAGCACTCACATAATCCTGCTGGCGAATGTAGGCAAACGCCATGTCGGAGTACAGGCGGTCAAAGGGAACCTCGACCTGCACCAGCTCGCGCGGATCCTTCTCCACGCGGCGATAGGCCAGGCGCTCAAACTTGCTGTCGAAGCTAAAGTACTGGCGCTTCTCCTCCGTCTTGCACTCAGCGTCGATATACTCCTCGGCGAGCTCCACCAGACGCTCAAGCAGCGGCGTCGCCGTAGCCAGGTCGCCCTGCGCCAGATAGTTCTCGGCATACGTGATGTCTTCCAAGCTGATAGGCAGGTCCATGACAACTCCTCGGTCCGGGCGGCAGACTCAACGCGCGCCTTAAATATCGGTCAATACACAAAACCCGGGTCTCTTACGAGGCCCGGGCGTTCAATTTTGGTAGCCCGTACCAGATTCGAACTGGTGATCTCCGCCTTGAGAGGGCGGCGTCCTAAACCGCTAGACGAACGGGCCATATGTAGCAAATGCAATGGCTGGGATGGAGGGAGTCGAACCCCCATTGACGGAACCAGAATCCGCTGTCCTGCCATTAGACGACATCCCAATGACTGCATCGCTGCGCTCGGCTGTGCCTTTGCGCAAGAAAGAAATATACGGGAAGTCCGGCCGTGACGCAAGCCCCAATTTTGACTTTTTTGAAATTCAGTCAAATACGGCCAACACGTGAAGGACCTGTGAAGTCGACCGCTGCACACGAAGGACAAAACGCCGCGAGCGGTAGCCGTCAACCGTTGGCAGATTCTACCGCGAAAACGATAGCACCAGGCAACACAATCGAAGTATCAATGATCACGTAGATATCGAGGCGCCATGGACGAAGAGCTTGATTACCTATGGGAGACCCTGGGCCTCGAGATCACTGCTGACCTTTGGCCCGAACGGGACAAAATCCATCCCACTCTGCGCCCCGCCATCACGGTGATGCAGGCAAAATACCGCCGTGCATCCTTTTTGATCATGCGGATGTCATGGCACGCGGGACTCCCCGACCTTAAGCGAATCCAGTCAAGCCTCGTCGAGCTGTCCGGTATGCCGACTGTCATATCCGAGGCGCACCTGGAGCAGCGACAGCGCGAGCGACTGCAACAGCAGCGGATTCCCTTTATCTGCCCCGGTGTTCAGGCATATCTGCCCTTTATGGACGAGGAGTACTGGAGCGGCAAGCCCAACAAGCACGTAAAGGTCTACGATCCGCACGAATGGGCGCAGTTGGAGGACTGACTGGGGCAAGCCTGCCGGCGGAAAGTGCGTCCCAGATTTCAAGCTCAAACCGGTCCCCACTTTCCCATCGAGCCCTCAACCGGAAACCGTATCCCGTAATCGAAGCTCAAAACGGGTCGCACTTTCCGCAGCCGCTACAGCAGCGCCTCGGTCCAAGCTGCTTCCCTAAAGCCGGGAATCGCAAAGTCGTCGCCCACCAACAGCGGACGCTTGACCAGCATGCCGTCGGTCGCCAGCAGCTCGTAGCACTCCCGATCCGTCATGCCCGCATCTAGACGCGCCTTCAGGCCCAGCTCTCGATATTTCATGCCCGACGAATTAAAGAAGCGCCGCACCGGCAGTCCCGAACGAGCAATCCAGGTCGCAAGCTCATCAGCCGTGGGATTGTCCAAAACGATATCGCGGTCGATATACTCTACCCCGTGTTCGTCCAGCCATGCCTTGGCCTTCTTACAGGTCGAGCACTTGGGATATTCAACAAACAGTACGGTCATGGAAATCCTCCGAATATAGATCGGCCAACGCAGACACACGCCACACGAGGCGCCTTCGCATGATGGGCCAATTGTAGCCCACGGGTCACACGCTAAACGAACCGTACCCCGAATCCGCGTTTGATGAACGGCAGCAGTTCCATTGCCTCGGGCGTGATATGACCCGCAACGTTCATGCGCTCGTCACCGGGAAGATCGACCCGCGCAATCTCAAGCTCGCCTTCGTAGCGCCCATAGCCGCTATTGCTCACAGCGATCGACCCCGTCTTTCGCGGCAGGCCGGCACCGGCATCCATCGGCACGGAATCCGGCTTAAGCGTCGTACGCGACTCCTGAGACCTAAAGATGAGGGTGCTCGAATCGGGTCGGTCGTGATGAATCTGCCCACGTACATAGGCATAACCGGGCTCCAGCTCGCATTGCAGGTCCACGTATCCGGCGGAAACATGAGCAAACTGCGTCCAGCCCGCATCGGAAAGATCGGGGTCGCCGACCAACACAATGTCGCAATCGGCGCCATGTGCAAGCTCAAGCATATTGAGAGCAACCTTTGACGCGCGACCGCGCTGCGCCTCGACCGTCGGCAGTCCCTCGAATACCGGCCCGCGAACGTTAGCATCACCCGGCACAAAAGCCATGATTTCGAATCCAAGCGCCGCAAGACGAAGATTCACCCGAGCAATGTCCTCCAGAGCTAAACCGGTATAAGGCTTGGGGTAAAAATTGTGGCAGGCGGCAAAACGAGTCACATCGGCACCGGCCTCACGCCACGATGCGATTTCATCAGAACTCACCGTCGATGCATTGACCACAATGCGAAATACACCGGACAGCTCCGCGACCCGCCGGGCGCTAAAGCCATAGTCCAAACGAAGGTATTCCAACCCCAGGTCGCGCAGGTCCTCGATGCGCTCAAGCCCGAGCAAATCGCACGTGCGCGGCCCCACATCGGCAATGAGCGCAATGCCGTGCGCGGAAAGCAGCGACAGCACATGACGGACCTTATCGGTATACGCCGCTCCCCCATCCTCGGGAATATGCAGCGAGGTGAACGCATAGCGCGCGCCCGCCGCGGCACCACGCTCAATTGTCCGCTCAATATCCTGCAGAGGGCTGGAAAGATAAATCGAAATACCCGTTTTCACGCTTCAACACTCCTTTAAAAAAGGCCGGCGGAGCAGTTAGCCCCGCCGGCACAACCATAGCATCAAGAAATCTGCCGCGCGCCGCGAGCCCTGAGCAACACGGCTCGCGATATCAAACTATTTGCCAAAGAACTCGTTGATCTTCTGCTCGTCGACGCCAAAGAACCACGTCAGGACAAAGCCGGCGGCATAGGCAAGCAGCATAGCGGCAACGTAGCCGAGCTGCTGGCCAGGAACGACGATCAGCAGGCCAAACAGACCGGAAACGCCCTGAGAAACCGTGCCGATGTGAAGCAGCGCCGCGAGCGCGCCGCCAAATCCGGCACCCAGGCAGGCCGTCACAAACGGACGAACGAGCGGCAGCGTAACGGCATACATCAGAGGCTCGCCCACGCCGAGGATTCCAACGGGAATGGACTCTGCGACGTACTTCTTGAGCTTGGCGTTCTTGGTCTTAAAGTACAGCGCCAGACCGGCACCGACCTGACCGCCGCCAGCCATCATAAGGATGGGGAGCAGGTAATTGATGCCCTTGGTAGCGCCGTCGGGATCGTTGAGCATAGCGTGGATCGGCGTGAGCGCCTGATGCAGGCCGACGGAAACCAGCGGCAAGAAGCCTGCCGACAGGATATAGCCGCCCAGGACGCCCAGCTTCTCGAAGATAAAGGTCAAAACGCTAAAGATGGCAGTCGTCAGCCATGCGCCAACCGGCTGGATGACGAGCATCAGAGCAAAGGCGCCGATGATGAGCACCAGCAGCGGGGACAAGAACGTGTCGAGTGCGTTGGGCATAACCTTGCGAATCTGACGCTCCATCCAGGCAAAAAATGCGCCAGCGATAAGAGCCGCGATCATGCCGCCCGCTGCGGGGTTGTACTGCGCATTGGTGAGCGGCAGCAGAATGGCAGTGGCAGGATCGGCCGCGCCAGGCGCAAGCAGGGGCATGGCACTGTTGGCGATACACATCATGCCGGCGATGCCGCCCAGCGCAGCGGAGCCACCAAACTCACGTGCCGCGTTATAGCCCACCAAGATGGGCAGATAGGCAAACAGGGCCCAGCCCATGGAACGAATGCCCTGGTACCACCACTCGCCTGCAAGCGCACCTGCCGTCGAGACGTTAATGACGTTGCAGATACCGTTGATGAGGCCAGCCGCAATGATGCCGGGAAGCAGGGCGACGAAGACATTGGAAATCTTCTTGAGGAAGGCCTGAACCGGCTTAGACTCGTACTTGGCCTTCTGCGCGGCCTTGTTTGTGGCCGCAGCGTCAACCACGCTCTCGTCGGCAACGCCTTTCGCAAGGCCAGTGAGCTTGGAGAACTCCTCGAGCACCTTATTCACCTTGCCCGGCCCCAGCACGATCTGCATCGTGTCGTCCTCGACCAGGCCCATCACGCCGTCGAGTGCCTTAATACCCTCCGTGTCGACGTTGCCCGCGTCTTTGACGGTCACGCGCAGGCGCGTCATGCACGCCGCGTTTGCGAGCACGTTGTCTTTACCGCCCAAAAGGTCCAGCAGCTTTTGAGCCAGCTCTTTGTTCGTCATAACTCCTCCTTGTATTGGGTATCTCGTCTGGATGTCATATCAGCTCACGCCGCACACCTATTGGGCATCGGCATCGCTCTTCTCATGGCCACTCACCGCAGCACGGACATGGCCTCGCGCTCGCTCAAGAGCTACCGCAGCCTGCTCGGCATCGCAGTCCAGCAGTACCGAGACAATAGCGGTTTTTACGTGGCCGCCGGCATCTGCAAGCGCCTGAATAGCGCGCTCGCGCGTGCAGCCGGTCGCCTCCATCACGATGTTCTGGCCGCGCACCACCAACTTCTCGTTCGTCTGCTGCACATCGACCATCAGGTTTTGGTATACCTTGCCGATCTTGACCATGGCACCGGTCGAAATCATGTTGAGAATGAGCTTTTGAACCGTTCCCGCCTTGAGCCTCGTTGAGCCGGTCAGTACCTCGGGACCGGGCACGGGTTCAATGGCAAGATCTGCGCTCTCCCCGATCTTCGACCCTTGGTTGCAGGCAATTGCGATCGTCTTGCACCCAGTTGCCTTGGCGTATACAAGGCCGCCCACCACATAGGGAGTACGACCGCTTGCCGCCAGGCCAACGACAAGATCCTTGTCCGAGAGTCCACGCCCCCGCAGGTCGCTCGCGCCGAGCTCCTCACTGTCTTCGGCACCTTCGACAGCCTTGATAAACGCCGTCTCGCCTCCGGCAATGAGCCCGACAATCAGATCGGGTGACACGCCAAACGTGGGCGGACACTCCGAAGCGTCGAGTACGCCCAGACGACCGCTGGTGCCTGCGCCCATGTAAAAGACGCGCCCGCCGCGCTCGAGTGCCTCAGCAGCCCAGTCGATTGCTGTGGCAACCTGGGGCAGCACTTTTGTGACCGACTGGACGGCACGAAGATCCTCATCGTTCATCGTCGTAACGATTTGCAGCGATGTCATCGTATCGAGGTCCATAGACCTTTGATTACGCTTTTCGGTCGTGAATTTTGTTAAATCGAGCATTTCATTCACCTCATCTTTCCTGTTTCTCGATGTAGTTTTGCTTAATGACATGCGTCGCCCGTTCGTAGTCGCTGGCAACGTAAGCAGCGTACAGGGCATCGACAACCATAAGCTGGGCCATACGCGAAGCCATGGCACCGCTGCGGACCAAGGGCTCACTCGCAGCGACGCCGAGCACGGCATCGGCCACGGTGGCAAGCTTGGATGATCCATCTACTTTGGTCACGGCCACAACGGGACAGTTGTGACGTTGGGCCTCGGCGGTGCAGTCCAGCACCTCTTGCGTCAAGCCCGAGTAGCTAAAGGCGATTGCCATATCGCCCTCATGCATGTTCTTGGCACACAAGAGCTGATCATGCCAGTCGTCGTACAGATGGCACTCTTTGTCGACACGCATGAGCTTTTGCGCCAGATCGTGCGCGACCAAACGAGAGGCACCGATACCGAACAGATTGACTGCGCGTGCCCGCTTAAGATAGGCCGCGCATCGCTCCAAGACGGTGTAATCGAGCGTTCGCGCCGTCGCTTCGATCGTGCGCACGTTGCTTTTCATCACCTTCCCCACGATACGTTCGACGCTGTCATCCATGGAGATGTCCTCGAGGGCTACGTCTTTCTTGTCACCTAAGAGCGCCAGCTCGGCAATCAGTTCGCGCTGGAACTCCTTGTAGCCCGCAAAACCCAAACGCTTGCAAAAGCGCAAAATGCTCGAGGGCGAGGAGAACGTGGCATCGGCAAGACCGCGGACGGACAGCCCGACCACCTCGTGCGGATGAGCGCTCACATATGCGATGACATTGCGTTCCGCCGGGCTCGCGCTGAGCTCACGCTCGCGAAGCCGCAAAAGCAATCCGTTTGCCATCTCAAACACCTCCGTTGAGAAGAATTAAAGACCAACGAACGATTCGTACCGAATACAAACAGCTTTTACGGTACATTGTGCCGCATCGTGGCGCACAAAGGACGAGCGTTCTACCGCTCGCCCCTCAAATCCGACCGCTCGGAAATACGCGCGACACAAAATAATTCAACAAGGTCGCATGATCAGAAACGGGTTTGTTACCGGCTAGCGCCTCGCATGGGCGCCGATGGGGCGCGTCTCGTGGTGCACCCATGCGGAGACCAGCAATGCCAACAGCATCGCGGTGACATAGCCCGCAGCATCGAATCCTAAATCGATAACGTCGAAATGCCTGCCGGGAACAAAGATCTTATGTACCTGATCGCCAACGGAGCAGACGGCGCAAAAGAGCAACACGGGCACGCAACGGGAGCAAACGCTCCACGGACGCCTGGAAAAGCAAACCACGGCCACCGAGGCGAACAATCCGACGAAGAAAAACTCTACGGTATGGGCAACGCGACGGACGTTCGTGCTCGCCCACATGCGAATGGAAGCAAGTCGGCCAGACCGGACATTCGAGGCAGCCGAATCGATGCCCCCGGTCATCCCGTTCTCGGTCTGAGCTTCACCCGTGGCATCGGCAGCCTGAACGCCCGTAGCCTGACCCTCCACCACGCGCGCGGTGGACTCGCTCAGCAACGACGTCTCCACCGCATTTTGCTCCGTCAGCACCCAGATGCCCGCCAGCGTTGCAGCGAACAGAATGATCGCGGTCCATCCGATTATTTGTTTTACGCGCGCCAAGGGCCTACCTCCTTTTTTGAATATCAGCGAGTGTAGCCCCAAATGACATCGTCACCGTATCAAAATTTGAATCGCAACAGGAAGCGACAAAGCGACGCAAACCCCTACCCCGCCTCGCGCATCCAGCGATCGAACGTCCCCACGCACACGCCCAGGCACTTTGCTGCCTGGCTGCGGGTAATATCGCCCGCCTCATAGCTATCGCGCACCAGCTCAAACTGAGGAGGGCACGGCTTGCGAGGTCGACCGAAACGGACCCCTCGTGCCCGCGCCGCTGCAATTCCCTCCGCTTGGCGCCGATGGATATTCTCGCGCTCCACCTGCGCCACGTAGCTCAGCAGTTGCAGCACAATATCGGCAATCAGGGTATTAGTCACATCCGGCGTGCCGCTTGCCCTGGCGCGCGTGTCAAGCAATGGCATGTCCAACACCACAATGGCAACCCCGAGCTCCTTGGTAATGCGACGCCATTCCTCAAGAATCTCGGAGTAATTACGACCAAGTCGGTCGATAGAAAGCACCACCAGCACGTCCCCGTCTCCCAGGACGTGCAGCAGCTCGCGATAGCGCGGTCGATCGAAGTCCTTGCCGCTCGCATGGTCGGCATAAATATTCGCCGAGCCCACGCCATAGGCGCCCAGCGCATCCAGCTGCCGATTAAGATTCTGATCGCGCGAACTCACCCGCGCATAACCATACACCGTCGCCATCTCATCCCCGCTTTCTTGTAAACCTGCCAAAAAGGGACAGGTTTATTTTGGTAGGTTTTACCTCTCGAATAGCAGGTAAGCGGGCGGCCGAGCAGACGGCAAGGTAGCCATGATCCAAATGCGGAGGGCGGCCCCGAAAGACCGCCCTCCGCTCTCCCGCCATGAGTCGAGATTTGGCTAATGGATAAGCTTAAAGTCCAAGTGCCCACGCGTGGTATTGACGCGCGAGACCTCGATAATCACGCGCTGACCCAGTTCATAGCGAGTCCCCGTGTCGGCACCTGTGAGCGTGAGCGCATCCTCGTCGAACTCGAACCACTCGTTGCCCAGGCTCTTGATCGAAACCAAGCCTTCGACCTGCGTCAGGTCCAAGCGCACAAAGAGGCCCATGCTGCTAACCCACGAGACTGTTCCGGCATAGCGCTCGCCCAGACGGTCCTCATAGTACTGGGCAATCTTGATCTTTTGCGTCGCATGGCTAGCGGCATCTGCCGCGCGCTCGGCATCGCTGCATGCGCGGCAGATCTGCGGCAGAATGCGCGGCAGCGACTCGCGCCCCTTGCCGATCAGCCGCGGCGTACGGACCAGGGCGTCCTTGCCGCCGAGCTGCTCATAGGCCAACTGCAGTTTGAGCACGCGGTGCACCACCAGATCGGGGTAGCGACGGATGGGACTCGTAAAGTGACAGTAGCACGGCGCGGCGAGCGCAAAGTGGCCCTCGTTGCGCGGCTTGTACAGTGCGCGCTGCATGCTGCGCAGAAGCAGCATGTTGACGAGCGGTGCGTTGGCCGTACCGGCGGCAGCATCAACTGCAGCCTGTAGCTCATCGGGACTCCCCAGGGCGATACCGGCAGCACGGCGATCGTCGATGATGCCTAGCTGCGCCAGCGCAACGGCGGCACCGTGCAGGCTATCGGGGCTCGGATCCTCATGCACGCGATAGCAGGCCTCGATATCACGGTCTGCCAGCCACTCTGCAACGCACTCGTTGGCGAGTAGCATGGCTTCCTCGATAAGCGACGTGGCACACGAACGCTCGCGCGCCACAATCTGCACGGGTACTCCGTCCTCATCCAATAGAGCGCGAATCTCGGCCGTGTCAAAATCGACTGAGCCGCGGGCACGACGAATACGACGGCGAAGTTCGGCGAGTTCGTTGGCGGCGACAAGGAAATCGCCGAGGTCGACGTTATAGCCGCGAGCAGTTTCCTCGCACGCAAGACCGCGCTCAAGCGCCTCCTCGCGCGAGGCCTCAGCAGCCGCAACATCCTCAGCGGCGCCTTCCAGCACCGAATACTCAACCGCGCCGGCACGCACCAGCAGCGCCTCGGCGCCGTCATAGTCCATACGCACACGCGAGCGAATCACGCTGGGGTAAGGATCGTAATGCCGCACGCGACCCTGCGCATCGAGCTCAATGTCAACGGTAAACGCAAGACGGTCCTCGTCAGGGCGAAGCGAGCATAGGTCACAGGACAGGCGTTCGGGCAGCATGGGAAGCACGCGATCGGCCAGATACACCGATGTCGTACGATGGCGAGCCTCAAGATCGATATGCCCGTCCCAAGCCACATAGTGAGAAACGTCAGCGATATGCACACCCAGCTTGTAGCCACCCTCGGGCGTGCGCTCAAGCGAAATGGCATCGTCAAAGTCGCGCGCGTCGACCGGGTCGATCGTGATGACAAAGCGGTCGCGCAGATCGCGGCGGAGCGGGTCCTTAAGCGCCGCGGACACATCGAGCGAAAGTCCCTCGGCCTCGTCCAGCGCGGCCTCGGGATAGCTATCGGTATAGCCGTAACGCGCCATCACGTATTGAACGCCCAAATCGGGCGCGTCATCTCCGCCAATGCGGCGCTCGATCGTCACGGTGCCCGATTCCAGGCGCGTCGGGTAGGTCAAAATGCGCGCGACAACGGCATCACCCGGGTGGACGCCCAGACGATCCGCCGAGGTATCCTCGGGCAGAATGAAGAAGTCGGCCTTCAGGCGCGAATCGAGCGGCTCGATCACACCGAGCGGACCAGCGGTCTGGTACGTACCCACCACGCTTATGGCTGCGCGCTCAACCACGCCTTCGATCACGGCGCGCCGCTCACCGTGCGGGCTGTTCTTAATGCTCACGGCAACGGTATCGCCATCCATGATCTCGCGCTTACCGCGGCCCATAACCTTGTAGTCGCCGCTCTCGGTTATGACATAGGCGCCATGCTCATGGAGCTGCACGCGCCCGGTCAGGCTCGGACGGCGTTCGCTGCGCACCGGCCCACGCTTATTGCGAGCACCGCGCTTATGCTTGTTATTGCGCCCCATGGCGCCTCCTTGCTATCGATGACGAACTCCAAAGAGTCTACCCAAATGATTCGCTTTCCTGCCGTCCCCTAGAGATCAAAAAACGGGCCGCCCCATAAGAGACGACCCGTTGGAAGGGATGAATTCCAGGCATGCCTACACGCGCAGGTAGCGGCGCATGGCTATGGCAGAACCAAAGAGACCGATAATCACACCGACCAGAATCAGCGCAGCATAGGTCACCAGGTAGTACTGCATCGGCAGGGCAAACGACATCCAGCCGATGCTCTCCTGCAAACGCGGAATCATCAGATTGCGCAGCAGCTCCAGAACGCCGATGGAAAGCAGCGAGCCCAAAATGGCCTGCAGTACGCCCTCGGTGATAAACGGGCCGCGAATGAAGCCGTTGCTGGCGCCGACCAGACGCATAATCGCAATCTCACGACGACGCGCCGTGATGGACAGGCGAATCGTGTTGTTGATGAAGATGAATGCGATAAAGGTCAAAAGGCCAACGAGCACCACGGCGGCGATGCGGATGTAGTTGGTCACCTGGAACAGGCGGCTCACTTTCTCTTGGCCGTACAGCACGCTCGCGTTGACGTCGCCGTCATCCGCGATCTTCTGGAAG
This sequence comes from Collinsella sp. AF02-46-1, assembly GCA_934876235.1. Classification (GTDB taxonomy): domain Bacteria; phylum Actinomycetota; class Coriobacteriia; order Coriobacteriales; family Coriobacteriaceae; genus Collinsella. Next base: position 15,272 of record CAKXKM010000032.1, read on the forward strand.
TCGGCGTTCTTCTTGAGCTTCTGGGCCGTGCTCTCGACCTTGGACGGATCGTCCATCTCAATTGCAAACGAAGCCGGCAGCGGGTTCTGGCCATCGAGCGCGCTCATGGTGGCGTCGGCGTTGCCCGACATCTTGCTCGTATACTCGGCCAGCGCGTCGTCCTTGTCCTTATAGGTCACGGACTTGACGTTATTCCACGTCTTAAGCTCGGCCTCAAAAGCCTGAACATCGGCCTGATCGGCGTCATCGCTAATGAACGCGTTGATGACAACCTGATCCTCGACGGTGCCGATCACGGAGTTCAGCATCGCGGAGCCCATGATGAACAGGCCGATGATAAACAGCGAAAGGAAGATCGTGATGACGGCGCCGAGCGAGGTAGTCCAGTTACGGAAGAAGTGACTGATTGCCTCTTTGAAGGAGTAGCCCACGTTAGTTGGTGCCATAGTTGCCGTAACCTCCCCTCTCCTGGTCGCGGATAACGTGGCCGCCCTCGAGGGCGATCACGCGACGGTGCATGCTATCGACCATCTCGCGGTCGTGCGTGGCGACGATCACGGTGGTGCCGGTGCGGTTAATACGCTCGAGCAGCTTCATGATGCCCAGCGAGATCGCCGGGTCGAGGTTACCCGTGGGCTCGTCGCAGATCAGCAGCGGCGGACGGTTGACCATAGCGCGGGCGACGGCGACGCGCTGCTGCTCGCCACCGGAAAGCTGGTCGGGCAGCGAGTCCATCTGATCGGCCAGACCGACCAGACGCAGCACCTCCGGCACCTGGCTGCGAATGACGCCCTTGGGCTTGCCGATGCACTGCAGGGCAAACGCCACGTTTTCGTAGGCGGTCTTTTGCGGCAGAAGCTTAAAGTCCTGGAACACGGCACCAATCTGGCGGCGCAGGAACGGAACCTTGCGGTTCTTGATCTTCATGAGGTCCTGACCGGCAACCAAGATGCGGCCGCTCGTCGGCTTGACGTCGCGGTTGAGCGTCGACAGCAGCGTGGTCTTACCCGAGCCGGAATGACCGACCAGGAAGACGAACTCGCCCGGATAGATCTCGATGTTGATGTCGTCGAGTGCAGGCTTGTTGGGCTGTGCCGGATAGATCTTGGTGACATGCTCCATAAGGATGACGGGCTCGACACCGGCCTGCTTGGCCATCTTCTTGCGGCTGGCTTGCGGATCGATGGGCGCAAACACCGACGTAAAATCGGGGTTGTTGAGCGCGTTATCGAGGCTTGCGACCTCGGCGGCCTGATCGCTCTCGACCACCGGGGCAGCAGGCTGCGTGGGATCGGGAATAGCGGCAAAGAGACCGGACTGCGCAGGCTGAGGAGCCGGTGTCGCAGGGACCATGGGGTCGGGAATGCCGGCCATGGTAGGCTGCGGCGTGGCGGCGCCAGCCTGAGGCTGCTCCACGCGAGCGGTCACGGCCTGAACGGGCTCAAAACCCGCCGTGCCGGAAAGCGCGACATCGCTGGTGGGATTGTAGGCAAAGGGATCGGATGCCGGCTGTGCCTGATCTGCCGGCTGAGCGGGGGCCTGAGCAACAGGCTGGCCCTCTGAATCCGGAGTGGCGAAACGACTGCCCTGGACGCCTGTCTGCGTCTTGGGGGCATCATCGCCCGCACCGGAGGTACGGAAGTGGTTACCCACTGGTGCTCCTTATCGTCGTGCGTTTAAACTACATGAGCGCTTTGTATTTTAGCAGCATTAGCTTTGCTGCACATAAGAAGCATGGCGTGCTTAGGGATCCCGTCGGCCGGGCACAGGGTTACTCTCCAAATCGTCCTCGGACATGTCGGAGCCCCCGCTGCGCGCTTCGCGCGGCAGGGGCTCCTCCGTCCTGCGGAAAGATTTGGGATGTAAGCCCTGAGGCCTCCTGCGGTAACTAGGGAGGCCGAGGCTATTCGTCTTCTTGCTGCGGGTGCGTGGGCTGAGATTTTGGGATGTTGCAGGCTCTTAGCTGAGAGTAGCACTGACATTTGTCCTGAAATGGCTGGTCGTTAGGGGTTGCTACCGGTAGTTGCGGTAGGGTTGGGGCAGATTCTAACTAGAAATGGTGGTCGCTACCGGTTGTTCTCGGCATACTCGGCTCATTCGATTACGGTCACCACATGAAAGGAACTGTCATGGATCTTGCGATGGCACAGCGGCTCGTCGATCGCCGCAAGGCTGCCGGGCTTTCTCAGGAGGCGCTTGCCGCCCAGCTGGGTGTGAGTCGTCAGGCTGTCAGTAAATGGGAGCGCAGCGAATCCTCTCCCGATACCGATAACCTTATTGCGCTCGCCGCGCTGTATGGCGTGTCGCTGGATGAGCTGCTGTATGGGGAGGCGGTGGATAGCACTGACGACTCGCAGGCTGATGATGAGGCGCAGAACAGCAACGCCGGCACCAAAGCTTCAGATAAGGCTGAGGAGGCTGAGGCTTCTACTGAACACGCTGATTGCAGCGATAAGCCACTTGTCGATATTTCCCTCGCGCGCGGCATCCACGTTATTGACCCCAACAAAGGCGAAGAGGTTCATGTTGGCTGGAATGGCATCCATGTGGCTAACGAGCGCAAGGGTGAAGAGGTCCATGTGGGGCCAGGCGGATTGCATATCGATACGCTTGAGGACGATGGACATAGTGTGCATACCAATGACGACGGCACCGTCACCATCGACGGCGAGACGTTTTCCAGCTGGAAGGAAGCACACGACAAGCTCGACCATCACGGCAAGCATTTCCACACCAAGGTCGGACGTGCATGGAACAAATTCCCCTTCCCTGCGCTTGTCGCCCTCGCCTATCTGGTGCTCGGCATTGTCTACGGCACATGGGCTACGGGACTCTTCCTCGTCTTTCTGATTCCCGTCTATTACGCGCTTGGCGACTTTATCGACCAACGCCACTTATCTAAGCTGATCGAGGTCATCTACCCGGCAGCCGCCATCGCTTGGTTCCTCTACATGTGGCTCTGTTTGGGACAGCCCCATCCTGCATGGATCATCCTCATCACGATTCCCGTCATCAAAGCGCTCATGCGCTGGTGCCGCAAACAATGGAAGCACCGCCAACAGGCCTAACACGCTCCGACCCACCAGCACCCAACCACCCCCGCCCTTCTCCTAAGTTGCGGTGAGATAGGGACTGTTTTGAAGCTCCAAAGCGCCAAACAGTCCGTATATCACCGCAACCTACAAACAACTGGGTCAGTTCCGGCACGGAGATTAGCATTGAGCTGACCACGCGCCAAGAAAAGGGCCTATTTACTACGTTTAACTCGAGAGGGCCGACCATACCCGCCTTTTCCGAATATTTGCAAGCCCTCTACCTGCGGTTTTAATTTCATAATCTTTGTCATGGTCGAGGGTGTGGTAGCAAACGTAGTAGATAGGCCCGTTTTGCGGCATACGACCCATTCAAGCCCAATCTCGAAGGCTGGAGAAAGCCCTTCATCCACGCCTGTGAGCGAAAACCAAATAGAATGAAAGGCAAATGGAAAAGCCCGTTTAACGAGCGGAGGACATATGCGCGACGTAGCCGAAAGCGACTGGAAGCTGTTTAAGAAAATGCTTCCTCAATGGCAAGAACGTTATATGGAAAAGCTCATCGGCCAGTATGTTGAGATACTGAACGGCGACAGTGAAGCGTCCAGTAGATTTTGGGCACTAGAAGAGCGCCTCAATAGAGACAAGCTGTCCTCAGGCGTAATTGCAAACGACATTCGCCGCAGCACAATGCACCGCGAGATAGCCAATTTGCTTATCGACAGCGTGATCACCCTTGACGACCTTGACGGTTTTACCGAGGACATTAAGAGCTATGCGCAACACTGGATTGGCCAGTAAGAGCACTGAACGACAGACATCCCCAGCAAAACGGGGCAAACGCCGGGCCACCTAACATTTCGTCGCTCACTTTCTTGCGGCTCTCCTTGCGCCCTGTCCGCGCCGCCTTTATCGCTGCCCCAAAAGCCTTGAAGTCGTATTTCGGTACTGGTCTTTTTGCCATAATTATTCACCCTATTACATTTTACTGTTCACCTTTCCTCTTGGATATGTCTACAC
>CAKXKM010000032.1:19333-19697 GCA_934876235.1 Collinsella sp. AF02-46-1
ATTAGCCGCTTTTTTTGTATAGTATTATTAAAAGGGGGAAATGTTTATGTTACATAGCATGCGTATTCGATAAGCATTGAAATCAAAAAAGATTTTTCCCATTTTCAATATGGGCTTTTTTGTCATGCTTATTTTGCGTATGCTATACAACAAAACTAACGATGTATAGACATAGTATAAAAACTATGCCTTAATTTTGTTGTAGTGTTATATGTATAAATGCAGGTCAATGCTCATGTTGAGAATTGACCTGTATTTTTTTGCGCAAAAGGAGAAATATTATGCTTGAAAAATATTGGATAAAATGTCCAATTTGTAACGGAAAGACGAGGGTTCAAGTATTTTATAATACGGTATTAAGAAA
>CAKXKM010000033.1:0-15471 GCA_934876235.1 Collinsella sp. AF02-46-1
TGCAGGTGCGCGGCAAGTACCCGTTCTATGCCAAGCGCTTCTGGGCCGAGAACGATGTCGAGCTTGTGATGGAGGACGGCGACCTGCAGGATATCGCCGACGGCAAGGTCGATTTCTACACCTTTAGCTACTACATGTCCGGCACTGTGGGCACCCACAAGGATCACGAGATGACCGAGGGCAACATGACCTTTGGCGGCAAGAACCCCTATCTGGAGTCCACCGATTGGGGCTGGCAGATCGATCCGCTGGGCCTGCGCATCGCCCTCAACGAGATTTACGCCCGCTACGAGATTCCGCTGATGGTGGTCGAGAACGGCATGGGCGCCTACGATGAGGTCGAGGAGGACGGTTCCATCCACGATCCGTACCGCATCGCCTACTTGCAGAACCACATCAAGGCCATGGGCGAGGCCATTGCCGACGGCGTCGACCTGATCGCCTACACCTGGTGGGGTCCCATCGACCTGGTGTCCGCCGGCACCGGCGAGATGCGCAAGCGCTATGGCTTCATCCACGTCGATAAGTACGACGACGGTACCGGTACCTACGAGCGCCGCCGCAAGGACAGCTTCTACGCCTACCAGAAGATCATCAAGTCCAACGGTGCCGAGGGCCTGGATTAATCGACAATATGAGTGCCACCGGGGAAAAGCGTTGGGATGGGCTCGCGATTCGAGTCCCCACCTTAGCATTTGAACCATTTGGCACTATAATCACCATAGGCATGCGCATAACGTTGCGCTTAATCAAGAGGAGAAAACGTATGGGTCTGTTTGACATGTTCAAGAAGAAGGCTGAGCCCGCGGCTGCTGCTGCTCCCGCCTCCATCTCTGCTTCTGCCGGCGCCGACGTGCTGTGCTCGCCCGTCAAGGGCAAGGTCATCAAGATGGCCGACGTGCCCGATCCCGTCTTTGGTGGCGAGGTTCTGGGCAAGGGCTGCGCCGTGTGGCCCGAGGACGACCTGGTCTACGCTCCCTGCGACGGCAAGGTGACCGTCACCATGGGTCACGCCGTGGGCCTGCAGTCCGATAGCGGCATCGAGGTTCTGGTGCACGTTGGCGTCGATACCGTCAACATGAACGGTGATGGCTTCGAGGGCTTCGTCAAGGCCGACGACGTTGTGAAGGCTGGCCAGCCCATACTCAAGATCGACCGCGCCAAGATCGCCGCTGCCGGTTACAAGGACTGCGTCGTGGTGGCCGTGTCCAACACCGCCGAGTTTGCCGATGTCGAACTCGCCGTCGAGGCCGATTCCGCTGTCGCCGCCGGTGACGCCATCGTTAAGGTCGTCCGCAAGTAGTCTGCGTCATCCAGAAGATGCACAAGGGCGGTCGGGTTATCCGGCCGCCCTTTTTTAATAGGCCGAGCAGGCGCATTTTATTGCAGTGGGGCTGTTGCGCGGGCCATTCGTTTGTCAAATTGAGTCGCCTGCGCGGTTGTGGCCTCGATTCGTTTTGAATCTAGTTGCTGACCTCTCCATACAATCGAGGTTTTTTATTGGATAAAAACGCTTGCCATGCAAATTCTACCGTTCGTATTTGTTGCTCAACAACTTGCTAATGCCTCTCTGTAATCTAGGTATGAAATTAGCATACGCATAAGGGGAGGAATTGATGAAAGGCATCTCGAGAAAAGGCTTTCTAGCCGGAATTGCAACGTTGGGCCTTGCTGGATGTTCGGGCAAACCTGATAAGACAGACGGCTCTACGCTAAAACTGAAAAAGGGCACGCTTAAGAATGAAAGTAGTCCAAAGAGTTCCGATATTGTAGTAACCATGGACCCTATTTACAACTATCAGGTTGGTCAAAGCGGTTGTGACTATATTACAAAAATCAAAAACACTAGTGATCAAGTTGTTGTCGACTGGGGAGTTGATGGCATCGCAAAGAAGGCGGACGGCACACTATGTGGCACCGTGAGTAGTAATATATCTAGCTGCTGTGCTCTTCTTCCGGGGCAAGAAATATGGTACTTCGGTGCAATTGGTGGCATAGATGAGCTACCGGCGTCACTTGAGCTTACGTTTAGGGTTAATTCCTTTAAGAAAGTCACCGAAAAAGACACCTATGAGTTCACAGTGTTAAATGAACGATTAGAACAAATCGGTACTAATATGTACCGTTTTGATGTCGAAATTCAAAATGATTCGCCGTATGACTATGGTTCGGGCACGACGCTCATGGGCGTATTGAAAGATGATATGGGGAACGTCGTGAACGGATTTGCGGGTGGCTCTGATGTTCTTGAAGCGGGCTGCCATACGATAATTTCTGCCACTAGCGGTCTCGATTTGACTGGATCCCCCTATGCATCGTACGAGTACAGCATTTTGAAGAACGTTCTTGAACCGTGCTAAGCAGATGAAAATCAACAGCGTTTCTTAGTTTGCAGCATCCAGTTACCGTTCTCCCCGCAACTCCATCACAACGGAAAGAATCTCGTATGTTTCAGGACCGACGTGAACAATCGCGTATCGAATATCGCAGCATTTGAGCGCTTTTACATTATCCTAGTCAATTGGAATATCATCGCTATTTTGAACCTGTCCCAAGCCTGGGGGTTAAGGGGACGCTGGTTCGAATCCAGTCGTCCCGATCAAAAGCCCGTTTTTTGCGACTCAGGGGTTTGGGTCGAGCCGTTAATATGGACTTACTGTCACAACGTGCGTTGCGCAAGGAACGCAGCGCCGCTTGTTTGGAGGAATGTCATGAAAAAGAAGCCGCTGCTTGCGCTCATGTTGGCTGTAGTGGTTGCATGCTTGATCTCTCTTTACGGTTGCGGTGGTCCCACAGTCGAGCAACTTATTAACGAAGATCTGACCAATCAGCTTGATGAGATTAAAAAAAACGACGAATCATTTCTGGATGGCTTGGATAAGGTTGCAGGGAAAGAGTTTAAAAGGGTCGATATCAATACCGAGGAATACGCCAAGAGCTATCTCGAGGGTTTCGACTATAAAATCGGCGACATTGTGGTCGATGAAGATGAAGGTACCGCTACTGCTGAAGTGACCATCACCTGTAAGTCGATGGCTCAAATTCAAGGGGATTTTGCCACCAAATACCAAGAGAAGGTTGCTGCTCTTGATGGGTCGCCTTCCGAAGATGAGTTGTACAAGCTGGCTGGACAGGTAATGCTCGATGTGACCAAGTCCGCCAAGCCCAGGGACACCAAGGTTACCTTTAAGTATTCTGCTAACGATGACAACGAATGGTCGGGGGACGACTCTAATATCTCCGAGATGATGAGCGCGATGCAAGGATAGCGCCTTATATGTAGGTTGCCATGCGACAAACAGTTCGTTATGCAATAAAGGGAGGATCGTTGGGGCGACCCTCCCTTTATAACAATTAAAGCCAAGTGCGCCTGCGATATTAGTAAGCGTTATTCTGCCGGCAGTTGGGGACACTCCTTGCGCCAGCGTTGCATCGAATGCTCGGGAAAATACGAGCCGGTATTTGGCCGAATAGCGGGTCACGGTTTCCGGATGGCGTGGGTTGCGGAAAGTGCGACCCGGAATATTGCTCTGAAACGGGATGCCGTTTCCCCGACAAGGCTCAACCGGAAAGCGCATCCCATTCTGAGGCGGCAAAACGGGATGCGCTTTCCGCGCGACAGAATCTATCCAGCCGTGTTGAGCGACAGCCCCGCTACTCGCCCAGAATCAGCGCCGAGAGCTCGTCTTGGGTGTCCACCACGTAGTCGGCGCCGGCGGACTCCAGCTCTGCGCGGCCGCGGAAGCCCCAGCTGACACCGGCGCTCTTGAGGCCGGCATTGTGACCGGTCAGGACGTCGACATTGGAATCGCCCACATAGAGTGTGGTTGCCGGGTCGGCGCCTAGCTCTTTCATCACATGCAGCGTAACAGGCGCCTCGGGCTTGGGAGGAAACGCATCGATGCGGCCCTGCACCAGCGCAAATCGCTCGGAACCAAAGTATTTTTCGATAAGCGGAACCGCCGAGACATGGTCCTTGTTAGTGAGCACGGCAAGCTGCGCGCCCGCGGCGCGCAGGCGGTCGAGCATCTCGACCGTGCCGGCGTAGGGGGCGGTGTGGTCCTCCTTGTGCTCGCCGTAGTAAGCCCTAAACTCGGCAAGCGTCTGCTCAAACATGCGACCGTCGCCCGCATACTCGGCAGGCATAAAGCGTTCGACCAGCTTGAGCATGCCGTTTCCCACCTTGTAGCGGTACTCGTCTACGGCAAACGTGGGCCAGCCGTGCATCTCGCAGGTATGGTTGCCGGCGGCCGCCAGGTCCTCGAGCGTGTTGAGAATGGTGCCGTCCAGGTCAAAAATCACATGGGAAAAAGCTGCTGCCATGGGTGCTCCTGCCGCTTGAGTTGTAAAACGCACCCCATGATACTGGGCATGCGTGCCGGGCATGTTTGGAATCTGAATATCTTTAATAGCCCTGAGCCTTTGTCGTTAGCAAATCCTCGGCAGCTGCTCTCCTACGAGCATGTCGAGGATGCGGGTCGAGCCCCAGCCGGTGCGTACGCGCACGGCGGGACGGGCGCCCTTGGCAAGCGGCAAAACGCGGCCGATGATGGCGGCGTTTTCGCCGTAGCGGGCGGCGCGCATGGCGGCCAGTGCCGCATCTGCCTGTTCGGCCGGCACCACGGCGACCATCTTGCCCTCGTTTGCCACCTGCAACACATCGTAGCCGAGCATCTCGCAGGCTGCCTGCACGTCGGGGCGCACGGGCACATCGTCCTCGTCGATTTCCATGGCAACGCCGCTGGCCTGCGCAAACTCGTTGAGCGTCGAGGCCAGGCCACCGCGCGTGGGGTCGCGGAAGCAGCGTGTGTCGGGTGCTGCGGCAAGCACATCGGCAATCAGGTGGTTGAGCGGCGCGGCGTCGCTTTCGATGGTGCTCGAAAACGCCAGACCCTCGCGCTGACTCATGATGGCGATACCGTGGTCGCCGAGTGTACCCGACACCAGGATGACATCGCCAGGCTGGCAGTTGGCGCCGCTGAGCGCCACGCCCTCGGGCACCTCGCCCACGCCGGCGGTATTGATGTAGATGCCGTCGGCCCCGCCGCGCTCGACCACCTTGGTGTCGCCCGTGATGATGGACACGCCTGCCTCGCGTGCCGTTTCGGCCATCGTCTGCACAATCTGGTGGAGCTTGTCCATGGGGTAGCCCTCTTCGAGGATAAAACCGCACGATAGGTAGCGCACGTTGGCGCCCGAGGTCGCGACGTCGTTGACGGTTCCGCACACGGCGAGGCGGCCGATGTTGCCACCGGGGAAGAACTGCGGCGAGACCACAAAGCTATCGGTCGACATGGCGATACGCCCGCTCGCGGGCAGCGCGGCGACGCCGGCATCGTTGCCCGCGAGCAGCTCGGGCGACCCAAAGGCATCCAAAAAGACCTCATCGATGATGCGTTTCATCATCTGACCGCCAGAGCCGTGGCCCAACAGGACAGTGCTATCGGTGATGCTATGGGACATATCCAAAACTCCAATCGTGGGAGGTGTCAGCGCGCGGGGGCGTTCGGGCTAGACTCGGTGACGGTAGTACGCCGCGCAGCTGCCTTCGGAGCTCACCATGCACGGTCCGACAGGATGCTCGGGCGTGCAGGTGCGGCCAAAGAGCGGGCAGCTGCTCGGCGTAATGGCCCCGCGCAGCACGTCGCCGCAGCGGCATCCGCGCGGCTCGACCGTTGCCTCAACGGGCACGTCAAAGCGAACGCGGGCATCAAAGCGCGAGAACTCGGGGCGGATGGAAAGGCCCGAGTTGGCAATCGGCCCCAAGCCGCGCCATGTGGTATCGCACGGCTCAAATACCTGCTCGACCAGCTGGCGCGCCACGGGATTGCCGTCGGCATTGACGCCGCGACGGTAGGCGTTGTCGATCGCGGGCTGCCCCTCAACAACCATCTGGACCAGCATGCAGATGCCCTGCAAGATATCGACCGGCTCAAACCCGGTGACTACGCCGGGGGTCTCGAACTCATCGACCAAAAACCTAAAGGGTGCCAGGCCCGTGATGGTAGCGACGTGACCAGGCAGGATAAAGCCGTCGATGGTCGTTTCGGGGTCGTTGGAGATCGCACGCAGAGCCGGCGGCGTGGTCTTGTGAGCACAGTAGACCGAGAAGTTCTGGAGCTCGCGCGCGTCGGCCTCTAGGATGGCGGCGGCAATGGTGGGCGTTGTGGTCTCAAAGCCGACGCCCATAAAGATAACCGGGCGTTCGGGATTTTGCTCAGCAATGTCGAGTGCGTCGAGCGGAGAGTAGACGATGCGGATGTCGCGTCCCGCCGCCTTTTGCGCGGCAAGCGAGGTGGACGATCCTGGCACGCGCATCATGTCGCCAAAGGTGGTGATGATGGCGCCGTCCATCTTGGCGAGCGCGATTGCATGGTCGATATCGCGGTTGGCGGTAACGCAGACGGGGCAACCCGGACCGCTCAGCAGTTTGAGCCCGGCAGGCATAATGGAGCGAAAGCCATAGCGCCCGATGTTCACGGTATGCGTGCCGCAGACTTCCATAAGGTTGATGCTGCGGCTGCCGACAAGCGCATGAATACGATCGATGAGCTCGCGAGCCAGCCTGGGGTCGCGAAATGCCGAAAAGTCGATACCGGAGCGCGCCGGCTGTCCGGCCGCCACTAGTATGCCTCGGCCGGATTGCTGGCCAGTTGGTCTTCTTCGGCCAGTTCGGTCATGGCGTTAACGAGCTCGAGCGTTTCTTGCGCTTCCTGCTCGTCGACGATCTGGATGCCAAAGCCGGCGTGTACGAGAATATAGTCGCCAACCTGCGCCGTCGGTACGAGACGCAGCGAAATGGGGCGCTCGATGCCCATCATGTCGACGGTCGCCTTAAGGTCGTCGTCGCGTTTGACCACTTTACCGGGAACGGCAAGGCACATAATGTTCCCCTTTTATACGTTTTGCGCTGGATAGGCGCCTAATTACCCATCAGTTGATGGTAGCGCTCGCGGGAGTCACGAGCAAACGCGTTACACCTGTGAGACGGCGGCGCGCAGGCTGGCAAAACAGCCTATCGCAACGCCGTCTGCGCGAGGCGAGCGCGAGCGATGGCGGCCTGACCGTAGGCGATGCAGCCGTCGTTGGCGGGTACAGCGTGGGGGACCAAGACGGCAAGACCGGCGTCTTTGAGTTCGTGGGTAAGGAGCTGAAGCAAAAGCCGGTTCATGAACACACCGCCCGAGAGCGCGACGGTGTCGAGGTCTTCACGGACGCAGATCTCGCTTGCGATGCGGGCCGACGCGCGTGCGATGGTGACATGGAAGTCGAGCGCGAGCTTGCCGGCGGGCACGCCGGTCCTGATTCCCTCCAAAAGCGCCTCAAAAAGCGGTCTGGAGTTCAGAACATGGAAGTCGTCCGGACGGGATGATTCGGTTACGGAAAAGCTGGCCATATTGCCGGTGGGGCAGGCACTTTCACTGCTGAACGCGCGCCAGGCGGCGGCTTCGAGTTCTATGGCGGGTTCGCCTTCGTAGGTTGCCTTGTCGCAGATGCCCAGAATCGCTGCCGCGGCATCAAAGAGACGCCCCATGCTGCTGGTACGCGGGCTGTTGATGCCGCGCTCGATCATGGTGGCTGTCACGCTGCGTGTTTGCTCGTCGAGGGTGCCCAATAGCCCCGCGGCACCCGGATGCTCGAGCAGGCCGAGCTCGCTCAGCAGGGCAAAGGCATTGCGCCGGGCATCGCGCACGGATGTGGCTCCGCCTGGCAGCGCCCAGGTGCGCAGGTGCGCGGCGCGTTCAAAATCGGCAAGGCCGGCGATAAGAAACTCACCGCCCCATATGGTGCCGTCGGTGCCGGCACCCGTACCATCGAAGGCAATACCGAGGACGCGTGCATCAGGCGCAATCCGGCCAGCGACAATCGCCTCTGCCATTACGCTCGCGATGTGCGCATGATGATGCTGGATTTCGATTAGCGGCAGACTGTGCTCCCGTGCCCGCTCACGCGCCCACTGGCTCGATAGATAGTTGGGATGCATGTCGCATGCCAGGGCGGCAGGCGTCAGGTCAAAGAGGTTTTCTAGACGTGCGCGGGCGGCGCTCCAGGCATCGAAGGTCGCGCCGTTTTCGACATCGCCGATATGCTGCGACACAAAACAGGCCACATGGCCGTCGGCGTCCTCGCGCGTGAGCGCGATCGTGGCTTTTTGCTGCGGCCCGCAGGCGAGCACGCAGGGTGCAGTGCCGTCGAGCGCCGGCAGCGACAACGGTTGCGGCGCATATCCGCGTGCGCGACGCACAGGCATGACGGTGCCGTCGACCACACGTACCACGGAGTCGTCGTAGCATGAGAGAATCGCACGGTCGTTGCCAAGTAGCGCGTCGGCGATGCCGGCGGCAACAAGATGTTCCCATGCAAGGGCATCGTCGGTCTCGATAGGTTCCTCGCTCAGGTTTCCGCTGGTCATGACCAGCGCGTGCATGCCATGCGACGAGGCAGCTGCAAGCAGCAGATGCTGAAGCGGTGTATAGGGGAGCATGACGCCGAGATCGGGTAGATCGTGCGCGACGGATGGCGCGAGTGTAAGGCCGTCGGGGGAATCTCCCTCGCCAACAACACGGCGGCGCAGCAGCACAATGGGGCGGATGCTGCCGGCCAGCAAGTCGCGCTCGGCATCATCGACATGGCACAGGCGTTCAGTATCGGCAAGGCTGCGCACCATAACGGCAAGCGGCTTGTTGCTGCGGCGCTTGCGACGGCGCAGCTCGACCACCGCCTGCTCATTGGCGGCGTTGCAGGCCAGATGGAATCCGCCCAGCCCCTTGATGGCGACAATACCGCCGCTGGCCAGCAGCTCGACACAGCGGTCAATAATGGCATCGCTGGTTTCGCGCGTGCTGCCGACGGCCGGCATCGCCCCCGAGCCCTCGAGCTCCATGTCGCCCGCCGCCTCGCGCCAGGTAATATGTGGCCCGCAGTCAAAGCAGGCATCGGGCTGCGCATGAAAGCGCCGGTCAAGCGGGTCGCCATACTCTGCAGCGCACTCGGGGCACATAGGAAAGCAATCCATCGACGTGGCCGCTCGGTCATAAGGCAGCGACCGGATGATGGTAAAGCGCGGCCCGCAGTTGGTGCAGTTGATAAAGGGGTAGTGATAGCGACGGTCGGCGGGGTCGAACAGTTCGCGCAGGCAGTCGTCACAGGTGGCGATATCGGGGGAGATGAGCGTCGTGTGCACGGTCTGATCCTGTGACGCTACAATACGAAAGACCTGCTCATCGTCGGCATCCCAAGCGTCGGGCTCCAGGTCTGCAACAGCGACATGCTCAACGCGGGCTGCGGCCGGCGCGTGCTCCGACAGCGCGGTGACAAATTCGTCGAGCGCCTCGCTCAAAGCATGCGCCTCGATGTGTACGCCATCGCCCGCGTTGAGCACCCAGCCGCAGATGCCATGCGCCATAGCCTCGCGATACACAAATGGCCGCATGCCAACGCCCTGCACAATGCCCGTCACATGAATATGCACATGCCGCATGTGGCTCCCCCTCGTCAAAACCGACCAAAAAGGGACAGGTTTATTTTGGTCGGTAAAACGTTAAACCTGCCAAAACAAACCTGTCCCTTTTTGGCAGGTGCGCTGCGGGAAATCCCGTTACAGCCCCAGGCTCTGCTTGGTGGCGGCGCAGGTGAGCTCGCCGTGCTTAACGCCGCGCAGCCCCAGCAACCGGTCCGCCAGCTCGTAGACACGCTCGCCGCGACCCTTGAGTGCCAGAATCTCCAGGCAGTTGTGGTGGTCCAGATGCACGTGCATGGTCGAGACGATCTCATCGGTGTAGTCGTGCTGCACCTCGTCCAGACGGCGCGTCAGATCGCCGGTATGGTGGTCATAGATCATGGTGAGCGAACCGATGACCTGCTCGTCGGGCGTGCGCATCTGCTCCTTGGCGATCGAGGCACGAATCAGATCGCGTACGGCCTCGGATCGGTTAGCCACATCACCGCGGCGCGCGATCTGCTCGTCAAAGCGGCGCAGCAGGTCGTCGGGCGCGGTGACCGAAAAACGGACCAGCTCGGAGCTGGAGCCGCTGCAGCGGCAGCTCGCATCGTCGTCCACACCGTGATCGTGCGTGTGCTCGTGCTCGGCCACGTTACACCAGTTTCACAGAGCCGACGGAGTTGTGATCTGCCTCGATGGCCTCCTCGTAGCCCTCGAGCGCATCGTGTGCCTCGTGCAGCGCAGACATGGCGGCCTCGAGCTTGGCGCCAATGCGCTCCATGTCAAAGTTCTCGGTCGCGTGCAGCAGCTGATGGCTCCACTCGTGAGCGAGCTCAATGGTGTCGTCGACCTGCTTGACGCTCATGGCAAGCTGGCTCATGTTCATTCCGACGTCATGCATGGGGAGTCTCCTTTTGTACGGGGCGATATGGTGGTTCAGATTCTACTACGCCCGCCTTGGGCGCCGCCGCATAAGAAAACGGGCGCGAGTCCGTCTGACCCGCACCCGTTCACTGGGGGCTGTTTGTGTCTACCATACTATCCGTGGTCGCATGCCTTGCGTTTGGCACTCCGGTGAGCGGTGCGAAACCGCTCATGGACGGCAGGCAAGTAACAAGCGTATTACAGATGTTTCTCCAGCAGTGCCTGAAGTCTTGCCTTGGGTAAGGCGCCGACCGAGCGGTCGACCTCCTCGCCGTTCTTAAAGACGATCAGCGTGGGGATGCTCATGACGCCAAACTTCATAGCCAGGTCCTGGTTGTCGTCGACGTTGCACTTGGCCACAGCCAACTTGCCGGCCAGCTCGTCGGCAACCTCGTCTACGATGGGCGAGAGCGAGCGGCAGGGGCCGCACCACGGGGCCCAAAAATCAACCAGTACGGGCAGGCTGTCGTTGACGACAGCATCGAAGTTCTCGGGGGTAATCTGCTTAATGTCAGCCATGGTGACCTCCATAATGCGACGCGGCTCGGCCGCGTAAAAATCAGTACGACCGTGCTTATACCCAGCGGCTCGTAAAGCAACCACTCGCGGGCGGCTCTTTTATATAATGGTGGGCACGCAAATGATTGGAGAGCGCATGCCCACGTCACAAAGCCAGAAAAAAGAAGCCATCGCTCAGGCGACCGAGCAGGAGCTCGCGTCGCTTGCAGATCGCGGTGTGCGCATCGCGGGCAACGCGTGCTCGCCGATTGTGCTGGTCAAAGGCGATTTGGATGAAGCCGAGTGCTCGGGCGGCGAGCTGGCTGCCGGCGCGGATGGCGCCGCGTTGCGCAAGGCGCTCGGCGCCATCGGATATGCCCCCGAGGATTTTTGCGTGCTGGCAAGCGTCGCCGGCGCGGGCGACGGAGCGGTCGCGGCGGGCGAGGCCCTGACGTGCGACCTGTTCCGCGAGGCGCTGGAGACCTTGGATCCCGAGGCGGTGCTGCTGCTGGATAACAGTGCGGCCGATGTCATGCGCGAGACCTATGCCGACATGCTTGTGGCAATTGATGACTTTGACACCGCCATGCTCAAGCCCGGCCTGGTCGCCCATGTGCAGGGGCGCCGCGTGCTGGCGCTTGACGGTTTTGAGGCAGCGCTCACCGACAAGGCCGCCAAGCAGCGCATGTGGGCCTACATTAAGCAGCTGACCCCGGCGGCTGCACCGCTGTAGCGAGGCTGGCGGCAGCCCTTACATCACGGCGCGCAGCTCAAACCGGTCGCCGTTAATGCGGAACTGGCAGTTGCCGTTCATGCGCTCGACGGCAAGTTTAATGCTCTTGGTGCCAAAGCCGTGCCCAGTGTGCTGGGCCACGGGCATGCCGTCGACCATGTGCGGCGCACGGCCAAACGTGTTGGAAACCAGCAATAGAAGCTGACCGTCTTCGTAGCGAAGGTCCAGGTCGACAAACCGCTTGCCTTCGGGGGCGGCGCTCGCCGCGGCGATGGCATTGTCCAGGGCGTTCGATACCACACTGAACAGATCGACATCGCCCACGTGGACGGTTTCGGGCACGGCGGCGCGCAGGTCGGCGGTGATGCCGTGCGCGTTGATGTCTGCGGAAAGCGACGAGAGCGCAATGTTGACCGTTTCGTTGGCGCAGTAGCGGCGCACGGCGGTGCGGTCGTTGGTCTCGCAGAGCGCGTCGATGCGCTCGAGTGCCTCATCGGTGTGACCCTCTTCGATCAGGGCCGCAAGACCGCGCAGGTAGTGGCGCATGTCGTATCACATTGAGACCAAGTCAAGAAGAATCGCTTCGGTCGAATCGCGTCTTTTGGGTGAGTTCTCAACGTCCGCTGCCGCTGGTTTCCACCGTATGCCGAAAACACCCGGACGATGCCGTGCAGATCGCTTCGCTCTGCTATAGTCTCCCAAATTCACGTTTTCTATTGGGATGGTGGTTAATATGGGCGACATACTCGAATCGTTCCTGCGCGTGGCGATGGTGGTGTTCATCGTCGGTCCGCTCACTGCATGGGTCGCCCGTCGCGGCGCGCGCGAGCGCAGTGAGGCGACGGACAGCCTCGATCGCTTCACGGTGCGCATGCCCGCTGCCATTCGCACGATCATCGCCTGCTGCGCCGTCGCGTTCGAACTGCTCATGCTGGGTGTCTACGTCTGGCAGGGCGTCTCGTTGGGCGAGTGGGACCACGAACTTGTGTGGTTCGGTCACGCCATGGCGCTCGCGGGCATGGCCATCTGGGCCCTGCTGAGCATCCCGCGCATCGACGTGGACGGTGAGCGAATTCTCTCGCGTAACGCCTTCGGCATCCGCAAGGAGACGACGTTTGGCAACATCACCCGTGCAACGCTTCACACGCAGATGATGAGGATCGACCTGTTCGAGGGCGACCGGAAGTTCTGCTCGATAAGCCTCGAGGGGGTGTGCTCGCTCAACCTCCTCGCCCGTCTGGAGGAAGAGGGCATCGAAGTCTCGGACGCCGTCGACGGTCCCATGACCAAGGCGGGCCTGTGTTGGTCTGCCATCAAGCCGTTGACGATTGTTTTCAACGGCATGGCGCTCGTCTTCTCGCTCGTGATCGCCTTCATGGCTGTTTTCACCGATGCCGGTGCTCGTCTGCTCTTGCTCGTCCCGTTCCTCTTCCTGTTCATAGGGGGACTCCTGCCCCTGCTCATGCTCAGCATGCCCGCCCGCGGCATCCTCGAGATCGGCAGGCAGGAGCGCGAACTCGGCTTCTCCTTCGCCGAGGAGATGGCAAGTCGAGGTACCACGGGCACTTCGCTTGTCGACGATGATTGGTTCATCGAGATCAGCAATGCCCGCGTCGTGGCGTTCCGTCGCGATTACCTCAAGAAGGTCACGGCGCACGAGAACAGCGAGAGCGGCGACCGTTGCACGGTGACCACGAAAGGCGGTCGCAAAATCAAGGTGTATGCAGCGGGCAGCACGCTCGAGGACCTGCGCTCGTGGTTCAAACAGGGTGCCAAGGCCAGAAGCACGCTCGACCGTGCAGAGGACGCGCTCGAGACGACGTCTGATTGGGTTGTCTGACCTGTATCGTCTTTTCGGACACGCATGCTAGAGGCCCAATCCTTTAGAATGCATTCATCGACGACCGAGAGGACGGTATGCTATGTCCAACCCAGCCGCCAAGTACACCGACGAGTTCAGGCGCGAGACCGCCGACTACATCATCTCGACGGGCAGGCCGATAACGGAATGCTGCGCAGAACTGGGCCTGAATTCCAAGACCGTGAACAAGTGGGTGCAGAATCGCCGGCGCGAGCTTGCCGGCGGGCCCGACCCCAAGGCCGAGGACCGCGAGCTTCGCGAGGTGAAAAGGCGCATACGCGAGCTCGAGATGGAGAACGCCTTCTTGAAAAAAGCCGCGGCCTTCTTCGCCAAAAGCCAGGCGTAGCCGCGTGCTACCGGATGATGTTGGCGGAGAAGGCCGAATTCCCGGTGAAAATGATGGCCCGCGTGCTCGGCGTGAGCCGATCGGGCTTCTACTCGTGGCTCTCCAACGGCTGCCCGCGAGAAGACTGGTCGGCCGAGCGCGAGGCGGTCCGGCGCGTGTGGCTGGAGTCGGACCGCAGGTTCGGCTTCCGGTTCGTGAAATGCTTCCTGCCCGGCGAGTTCTCCGGATTGACCCTGTACAGGGTGCGCAAGCTGATGCGCGAGCTGGGAAT
This sequence comes from Collinsella sp. AF02-46-1, assembly GCA_934876235.1. Taxonomy (GTDB): domain Bacteria; phylum Actinomycetota; class Coriobacteriia; order Coriobacteriales; family Coriobacteriaceae; genus Collinsella. Next base: position 14,076 of record CAKXKM010000033.1, read on the forward strand.
ACGCGGCTGCACGCCCAACGCCAGGAAGCGCACCACCATCCCCGACCCGAAGGCCAGGCCCCGGCCCGACCTGGTGCGCCGCGACTTCACCAGTCCCGTTCCAACCTGCAAGCTCGTGGGCGACATCACCTACCTGCGCACCGGCGAGGGATGGCTGTACCTGTCGACGGTCATCGACCTCAACACCCGCATGGTGGTGGGCTGGTCGCTCTCCGAGCGCATGACCGCCGACATCGTGGTTTCGGCGCTGGCGTCGGCCAAATCGCGCGGCTACGTGGCCGGCAACGCGATATTCCACGCCGACCGCGGCGCCCAGTACACCAGCAGGCTTCTGGCCGAATGGGCGCGCGACAACGACGTGCGGCTGTCCTGCAGCCGCGCCGGCAACTGCCACGACAACGCGGTGGCCGAGTCGTTCCTCGCCACGCTGAAGAACGAGATGTACTACAGGCGCAGCTTCCCGACCAGGGATTCCGCCAAGCACGCGGTGGTCGAGTTCATCGAGGCGTACTACAACCGCCGAAGGCCCCGCTCGACGATCGGCTACAAGGTGCCGGCCGAGGCCATGGCGGCCTTCTTCGAGAGAACCGAGCCCAAGCTCGAGGCCATGCCTATGGCCGCTTGATTTCTCGAGCATGCGTGTCCGAAATCTTGACACAGGTCAGAAGGCCTCGATGCCAGCGCTGCGCCGATATGGGGCAGCGGCCCCCCGTTGGCCGCCATGGCCCTGACTTCCGAGCGTATGCTGGCGCCGCTCGTCTTAAGACGTTGACCTCCATCCGGAGCCTGCGGTTCTCGCGCTCGGGCTCCAGGATCCGGTTCTACTCGGGCGTGCGGTTGTCGGCGGCGCGCGGCGAGCCGGTCTCGTTTATCGACTTGACCCGCCTCTCCACGGTGCTCTTGTCGAGGTCGCACTCGTCCATGGCCTCGCGCCTGGGTTTTCCGGCGTTGTGGAGATCGACTATCTTCCTCTTGAACTCGTCGGTGAAATGCCTCGGTCTGGGGCCGGTCGAGGCCGAGCCCCCGGTCCGGCTGGGGTAGCATGTCGCTGCGGACCATTGTCTTTCCTCTCGTTGAATATCTAGGCGCTGACGATTCTAGGCGATGGCCCTCTCTTGCTTCTTACACCTCGATTGTGCTCGCTACCCCCAGCGGGCCCGGATCGAGCGATTCGGGCCCGCTTTTGGGGCCTGCCGGAAACCCGGTGGTCAAAAAGGGCCAAATATGAGTACTGTTACCAGTTTGGTGGCAGCCAAATGGCCTCAAAAATCGGTGCCAGAGGCCAAAAGTGCATCGATTTTCGTTCTTCAGAGTCGCGATCGGGCTCCAAACAAGGCGATTTTGCTGCTCTGGACCGGAAAATCGATGCTACTAATTTGGTGACAGTACTCATATT